>CAKPAQ010000008.1 GCA_934133015.1 uncultured Bacilli bacterium
ACTAAAGCAAAGTAATCATCTGCTTCATTTGCTGTATCTGTATCTAAAATAATTTTTATATTTTTACTTACATATGTCTCCCACCATCAGTCATTGGTTCATCACTTTGTTGTCTTTTTATTTCATTTTCTTGCATAAGTTGATCATAAATATCTTTGTTAAATCCTAAAGGAGTAGTTGCTAAATGTGTTATATATTCAATTGTGTAAGTACCATCATCATTATATCTTCCTTCAGAAACAACATTTTGGCTACCACTAGGGTTATCAAATTCATCCCAAAAATCGGCTGGTAAAGATTGAGTAGTTACAGGTTGGATTTGTGGTTGAACAACTGATTGTTGTTGATTTTCTACATTATCTCTTATAAATTTATTTGCTTGCTCTAAATAAGATAATAATGACTGTTTAATTTCCACAACATTTTTATAATCGTTTAAACTATCAATTATTGTTGATGAATCAATTTCATTATTTTTTGTTATAACCTTTGATATTTCTTGATTAACTTTTGGTATTTGCATATATGGCTGAATATTACCAATTAATGTGCTTATTAAATTATTATAATTTGCAATTTTGTCTTTTAATTGATTTATTTGTTCTTGCTCTGATGGAGTATCATCCCATTCTATATCATCATCAAAACTATCATAAGAATCTGTATTATAATTTACAACAGGTGTTTGAGTTTGCTGAGCTAGATTTATTTCTTCTTGAGTAATACCCCAAGTTTGCCTTTCTTTTCTAGCATTAGTTTTTTCTACAGTTTTTTTATAGCTTTCTTTTAATTGCTCAATTGTTCCGGCACTTAAATTTCTTTCAAAATTTTTATTTAATCTAACAGCTTGTTTATCTACATCAAAACACCCTACTATAAACTTAGAATCAAGATAATTTGTTTCTTGTCCATTTGGTTGTTGTTTTTGGGTATAAAAAGCTCCAAACATTTCCCCATCTAAATCAGAACGATCTCCTGCATTGTTTATATATTCAGTTGGAATTCTCGCTATTATTATTTTTTTAGAATCTTGATGCTGCCAATTATTAAATTGCTTTTTTAAATCTTCAATCGTTGGTTCTTGTATTCCTATTTCTTTAAGTTGAGCTTTTATTTCAGGTGTAGGAGTACTTAATCCAATAGTAGTATAATAAAGTGAATTATTTTTAGTTCTTAATCCATCCTTAAATATAGAATCAACAACTTCATCTGAATTACCTTTTCTTCCAGTTCCATGACCAAAACACATATAACCAGATTCAGATAATAAAGGTTCTAATTGTTCTAATGTTACATAAGTCTCTTCTTGTTTCCATTCGCTAGTACTCATTTCATTATTTTCCATACTGCACTACCTTTCATATAATGTTCTTAATATATAAATTATATCATACTTTATATTGTGAAACTATCATTAATATTTGATAAAACTTTTTCATTTTGTAATAATTATGAATTATATTTTTATTTGTCTTATATATTTTTCATAATTAATATTTTCCGTTATATTAGTTTAAAATCTATTATCAAAAAAAATATAATATATAATATAGTACTAAATTGTTGACATTCATATGATTTTATATTATCATATCAAGCAATAAGAAGAAGGTGTTATAATGTATATCGAGGAATTATATAATTTAGTAGATGAATTAGACTTAAAAAAAGATGATGCTGATGATATGAAAGTTATAATTAGAAAGGCCATTAATCAATATCTTTTAGAGTCAGGACAAAATAGATTAAAAGATAATCTTGAATTTGTTGTACATGGAAGGTATATTGAACAATCAGAATTACTATCCAAGTTAGGAATTTCTGCTGATCCAGAATCATGGCAAGAACTTTTTACTGATTATGGAAGTAATACTTTTGGTCCAAGTGATGCTGTAGCTTTTCCAATACGTAAATGTAAAACTAATATTGTATTTCCAACAAGTCTTTTCAAAGAAGAGAAAAAAGAAAATATATTAAAAAAGGTAAAAAGCTTATAGGCTTTTTAATTGTATTAATGTACACTTATTAGGTGTACATTTTATTTTTTTAATTATTAATTTTTTTGATTATATTATAATTTAAGAAATAATAAAACTCGAACAATTCAAGTAAATTTAAAAGTTCGAGTATCAATCAATCTAGTGCCAGTAAGGAGCAGGTCTAACAACTCCTAAGCTAAAAGATGATAGTAAACAATAACTTACTAACTAATTACATTATACACATTAACAAAACAAAAAGAAAGTATTTTATCCTACTTTCTTGTTTTCTTTAATATTGGTCCCTGTTCATCATTAGATACTTGTTCAATTATTCCTATTTCTAATAATGATTGATAACTTTCTAGCTCATTTTTAATTTCTTCATCTGTTCCTGTAAAAACTTTACCAGTTTGAACACAAATATCTTTTTTTAATTTGCCATCATTTAAATCAGTCATAAAAGAATCCATAAACTTTTCAGAATCAGATATACTTCTATCATTAACTTCTTTTTTATTTTTTTCTTTTAATAAATCAGACAATTTAACAAAATTATCATCAACTTTATTAATTAATATTAATCTTTTCCCATTAGGATTATAAGTTAAATTAAGTAAACGAATTTTAGTAGTCCCTAAAACGCTACATATAATTGAAATAGAAAAAGGAACATCATTATTTAAACCATTAATAACTTCTTCTTCATTATATTTAATAGCAAAAGTTTGACCTACAGCATAATCAAGCCCTAAAGCTTCAGGAAAAGATGTAATATTATAATATTCTACAAAAAGTTCATTTAGTTCATCTCTTAATTTACTTAAAAAATATTGACTTTTCTTCTTTAAACTTTCATTTCTGAAGAAAAATGTAACATTAAAAAAATCACACCATTCATAATCATTAGATTTCCAAACATAATCAATATATTTTACTCCTCGAGAAAATACTTCATCTGTTTTAATTGTAAATGCTACACCATTTAAAAACAATATATCCTTAGTTTCTAGTACTCCTCTATCAATACAAACTCGTGCTATTTGATCAATTTGTAATTGTGTTATATTAGGATAATATTTATTAATATTAAGAGTTAATAATCTTTTAAATTCAAGTTCATCATTTTCATCAAATCCACCATATTGAAAATTCATTCTACAATCATTCAATACTTCAAGAGAAAACTCTTCTTCAGACAATTTCTTTTTAATATCATCTATAAATGCCATACAATCACCTCAGTAGTAGTTATTGTATCACAAATTCTTAAAATTTTATTACTTTTTTCATTTACTTACTCATTTTATAAGATATGCCATACTTTTCCTAACATCTTTATTATACTTTTGAATAAAATATAAATATAATATTTCAAAATGGTGAAATTTTTAAGAAAAAGTATTACAACCTAGATAACTCATTTATCAAATGTAAAAAAAGAACCTAAAAACGTAATTATTTCTTTTTGCTTTGATTCTTTATATTCTCTTTCAAACATAATCATCACGCATCATTTCGTTTTAAGAAAAAAACTAACTATTTCTAGTTAGTAATCTTTTACCTAAACTCGAAAGTATCCGAGTTTCATATCAATATGGTGGAGATGACGAGAATCGAACTCGTGTCCGAAATCATTGAATCATAAACTTCTACAAGTTTAGTTAACTAAAAAATCTTATTGCTTATTACATTAGTTAACGAATAAATAAACAACCAGTCTATAAAATTCATTACTACTATAGACATCATAGTAATATAACCTACTAAAACGAGTTTCTTAAAAAGTTCGCAGGTAAAACCTTAAAAGAAACCTTACACTTATATGCTAATTAAGCAGCGTAAGCCATTGAATAATTGTTTCCAGTTATTTTTAACTGAGCGCATTTAAAGATTGCCATCTACTTGCCATCTAAGTCCTAACGATTCCGTCGAAACCTAAACATCCCCATGTATCCAAATTATAGCATAAAAGCACCTAAAATACAAATAGTTATTTACCATCATTATCATGATATATAAGTGCCTCATACAATAAATCAACAATATAATTACTAGGTTCTAACTTATATTTTTTAATAATCATATCCACTAAATCATCACTATAATCCATATCTAAAACACTAGCAATTGATATCTTTTCATTATCAATATTACCTAAAAAATTATTAGTGTAACTATTATCAAAAATTAAAATAGGAAGTTTTTCACTCCAATTAGAAAACTCATTTAATAATTTCTCTGTAGAATCTAAATATTTAAATGAATCCTTATCATAACTTATTAATTTTTTAATATCATTATTACTTATTTTACTTTCATCTAATCTATAATCAAATCTATCAACTAACTTTAAACCATCTAATTTTAAAGCCGATATTTGGGCTAAATTACCTTTATCAGGTGAAATAGCTTCAGGAATAATCTCAACTATAATATATTTTTTATTTTTCATCTAACAACATCCTTAATACATATTTTTACTAACTTTATCCATTTGTCTTTTAATATCTCTTTCTTTGATAGATTCTCTTTTATCAAAATTTTTCTTTCCTTTACATAATCCTAATAATACTTTAGCTCTACCCTTAACAAAATATATTTTTAAAGGAATTAAAGTATAACCTTCTAATCTAATCTTATCATTTAATTTAAATATTTCCTTTTTATGTAAAAGTAATTTACGTGTTCTTGTTTCACTATGATTAAAAATATTTCCCTCTTTATAATGACTAATAAACATATTTAAAAGAAAACATTCTCCATTTTTAATAATTCCATAACTATCCTTAATATTTGCCTTTCCATCACGAATCGACTTTATTTCAGTACCAGTTAAAACAATTCCACATTCAATTTCATCTTCAATAAAATAATCATGTCTAGCTACTCTATTTAATATCTCCATAATCTCACCATCTTTCTATATCTAGTTGATTTTTCAATACAATATTCATGTACTTATTATAATACATTTCATAATCAGGTAAAATAGAATTATTCAATTTATGATATGGATAAACCTTAAAATCAGTTCTATAACCATTAGGTTTAATACTATACGTATATGTTAAGTCGGCCTTAATATTAGAAAAACTAATACTAGACTCACCATTTTCAGTAGTTTTAACAACATCTAAAGAAACCATCAATCCAGTTAATCGATCAATACCTACTTGAGCAGATAAAAAGTTCCCCAATGAGTAAACAACTAAAGTATTACCAACATAATCAATTTCTTCAACTACATGTGGATGATGTCCAATGATGATATTAACACCCAAATCAGATAAATGTTGAGCAATTTGTCTCTGCTCATCTGTAACATCAAATGAGTACTCACTACCCCAATGCATTGATACAATAATAATATCAACTTTATCTTTTAGTAAACTAATATCATTATTTACCTTTTCATCTGAATAAACATCAACTAAATATTCCTTACCTTGAGGTGCAACTAATCCATTTGTATCAGTTGTATAAGCAAGTAATGCATATTTAATACCATTTTTTTCACCAATATATGATCTATTTCTATCTTCTAACGATTTAGATGAACCTGCGGTTATAACATTACTATAATTACTCCAATAATTTCTAGAGTTAATTATAGCTTGTTCTCCTCTATCCAATGTATGATTATTAGCCAAAGATACTAAATTAAATCCAATATTCCTATAGGCATCTCCTGCCTCATATGGTGAGTTAAACCTAGGATAAGTAGAAAGACCTAGCTCGGTTCCACCCAATATTGATTCTTGATTATAAAATGCTAAATCATAACTAGAAACTATATCTTTAAACTCACTTAACATATTAGAAAAATCAAAATTACCATTTCCTCTATCAGCATCAGCATAAACAGCACTATGAATCAAACTATCACCAACCATAAACAAAGATAACTTATTTACTGTTGAAATTTGTTCATTATTATTTTTTTTATCTTCACTAACGATATCTCTAGGTTCTACTAAACGATAACTAATTATAGAATAACTAATCAAACATACAAGTTCTAATATAATCAAAGAAGCAACTAATATTAATCCAAAATACTTCTTCATAATTTTATATTATTTCGACCTCATCATCTTTAGCTTTATCATCAAGTTTTCCAATAATCATAAAATCAATAGTTTGATCTTCTTTTGAAGCAGCTACAACTTTAATACGAACTTTATCACCCATTTTATATACAATGTGACTTCTTTCTCCAGTTGCCATTAAATTGTGTTCATCAAAATGGAAATAATCACTCATATCTTCAAATCTACACATTCCTTCAACTAAGTTATCCAATTCTATAAATATTCCAAAATTAACAATACTAGTTATCATACCAGTATATTCTTCTCCAATATGATCTTCCATATATTCAGCCATTTTCATATCTTCAACTTCACGTTCACAATTTATACTAGCTCTTTCACGGCTAGAAGAATTCTCACTAATAAATGCTAATTTAGTTTGCCATGCTCTAATATTTTCATCACTCATATTTGGATGAAAAACATAATCTTTAAGTAAGCGATGTACTGTTGTATCAGGATAACGTCTAATTGGTGATGTAAAATGCGTATAAATTTTACTAGCTAATCCAAAATGGCCAACATTATTTGGACTATAAACAGCTTTTTTCATGTTACGTAGTAATAGACTAGACAAAATCTTGAATTCTTTTTTATCTTTTAAGAAATTCAATAAGCCTTGTATATTCTTAGGAGACAAATCTTTCATATTACCTTTATAGTTATAACCTAATGTGTTAATATATCCTAAGAATTCCCTAATCTTTTCTTCTTTTGGTTCTTCATGAATACGATAAATACCAGGTAAGTCTAAATAGAAAATATGACTAGCTACACACTCGTTAGCAATAATCATAAAGTCCTCTATTACATTTTCTCCACGTCCACGTTCTCTAACCTTAATATCAATAGGATGACACTTTTCATCGACTATTATTTTTGCTTCATCAACATCGAAATCCAAATATCCACGTTTTATTTTATCTTTTCTAAGGATTTGTGATAATTCATCCATTAGTCTTAGTTTATCAGCAAAATTTTCATATCCTTCTGGTACAATATTCTTTTCTAGAATTGAATTTACACAACTATAAGTCATCTTTTTACTAGAACGAATTACACTTTCACGTAAATCATAATTAACAATTTTACTACTTGAATCTATTTCCATTATACAAGATACTGCTAATCTATCAACACCCTCATTTAATGAACAAATACCATTAGATAATTGATGTGGTAACATTGGGATAACTCTATCTACTAAATACACACTTGTACCTCTAGACATAGCGCATACATCAAGAGGACTATCCTGTTTAACATAATAACTAACATCAGCTATATGAACACCTAATTTATAATTACCATTATCTAACTTTTCAATTGATACAGCATCATCAATATCTTTTGTATCAGCTCCATCTATAGTAAATATAATTTCATTTCTTAAATCAAGTCTTCCAACCATTTCACTTTCTTCAACATGATCAGGAATACTTTTAAGTTGTTCAATAACCTCTTCAGGAAATTTATCCTCAATATCATATTTTCGAGCAATAGATAAAATATCAACTCCAGGATCATCTCTATGTCCTAGCACTTCAATTACTTCACCGCGATAATTAGTATTAGAAGATTGATCCAATATACGAACAACAACTTTACTACCTTCAACAGCACCATTTATCTTATCAGCATCAATTGAAATATTAATCTTTAATCTATCTTCATCAGGCATAATAGTAAACTTATTATCTTTTTTAACAATTTCACCTACTACCTTACATAAATTACGATCTATAATTTTTAATACTCTACCTTCAAGTTTATTTTTTTCCTTTCTGCCAAGTACTTCAACAATAACTGTATCTCCATGTATAGCACCATTTAAATTATCTTTAGCAACAAACACATCTTCTTCATCTATAAGATCAACAAAGCCAAAGCCCTTACGATTAATTGTAATTTTACCTTTTTTCAATGGACTGCGATCAAATAGCATATATCTTCCTTTATTAGAACAATAAATATCATAGTTACTAGATAATTTATTCAAAGTATCAACTAACTCAAGATATGAATCGTTTGAAGTTATATTTAACTCATTAGCTATTTCTGAAGCATCAAGAGCTTTATTTCTTCTACCTAATAAATCTATAATATTTTCTTCTAACATAATATCACCTTATCCTACTATTATTATAGGTTATAAATAAAAATTTAACAATTAAAAAAGCAAAACTTAAGTTTTGCTTTACATTTAATATATTAAATAAATTCCATTATAAAACTTATTATAAAAAATATCATACCCAACGCTAAAGTTAATCTACTAATAAATAACTCAGATCCTCTTTCTTTACGATTAGAGAATAAATCAGAATTACCACCAGAAATAATTTGAGCACCACTTTCAGCTTTATTACTTTGTAGAAGCACTATTACAATTAGTAAAATTGATATTATTAATAAAAATGTTCTCATAGTATTCCTCCATAACTACCAAATATTTTACCATATTGATTACATAAAATCAACTAAGCAAGTAGCTTAATTTTATTTTTTGATTTTTTTTGCCTGTTTTACCATATCAGAGAATAAAGTATTTAACTGTGATTTACTTAATTTTAATTTCATGACTTCTTCTAACATTAAAGTTAAATCATTATTAACAATAAAATTAGTAACAGAAAAATTAGGTGTATCGTCTCTAGATTTATACAAAAATCTATCATAAAGAGTATTAAATCTTATAATAGCAGCATCTGGCAACTGGCTCTTTCCTAATTCCGCACTACACAAAGTAGACGGACTTATTCCTAATTGATTAGCCAAATATTCTTGAGTTAAATTGTTAGCTTTCCTAAATTTAACTATTATAGGAACAATTGAATCATTTTTAAAATTCTTTTTATTATCATCACAATCTAGTAATTTAATACCATTATATGGATATCTTTCTTTAAATAAATCTTTTTCCACTCTAGTAAAAGAACTTTCAAATAAATTAAAAAAACATTCTTCAAATTCAGATGATATTGAAACATTTCCCTTTTCCATTTGACTAATAATATTTGGATTAACATTAAGCAATGTAGCCATTTTTAATATTGACATTTTTCTAAGTAATCTAAATTTTACCAATTGCTCCTTTTTCATATAATATCCCCCTAAAATTGGCCTTATTATATCACATATTAAGCAAATAAACAAACAAATTTAATATTGCTGCGAATATAAGCCACAATAAATATGGTATTTGTAGGTAAGCAACCTTTTTTGATATTGTATAAAATATCTTAATCATTTTTATAACTAAAAATATTAACAAAATAATCCAAAAAAAGGAAAATAATCTAAAGTTAAAAGTAAAAAAGAAAAAACTCCACAAATAATTAACAAATAATTGAACTAAAAAAATTGTAAAAGCAAAATACTTATTATAATTACTACTTTCTGATATCATATAAATTGATAGACCCATAAGACCATACAAAATAGTCCATACTATAGGAAAAATAAAACCAGGTGGTGCAAAACTAGGCTGATTAAGTTTCAAATAATTGTTGCCAGAGGCTGTTATAAGTCCAATTATCATCCCAATAAAAATTGGAAAAATTACATAAATAATTAATTTTTTATATTTTTTAATCACATAATCACCCAGTAAATTATATGAAATTAGTAAAATATTAGTACTAATTGGATTACTATTAATGATATAAACTAAAAGAGTAGTAATGATACTACCCTTAAT
This sequence comes from uncultured Bacilli bacterium, assembly GCA_934133015.1. Taxonomy (GTDB): domain Bacteria; phylum Bacillota_I; class Bacilli_A; order RF39; family UBA660; genus Alloscybalousia. Next base: position 9,774 of record CAKPAQ010000008.1, read on the forward strand.
TCTAACTATAAAATAGCCTAATAAAATAATTTCAAAACCAGTAATACAGAATATTTAAACTAACAAGCAATATATTACTAAGTTACATAGTCTGTGTATTTTTATTACTCATATCATTATTTTGATCAATTGGATGTCCAAATGTATCAACATTATTGTTTTCCATTTGTTGAACCATTCTATTAGCTAAAATTTCCTGTTGCCTTTGACCATTTACAACAAGATATTGATCTTGCAAAGGAATATAACGATATTTATCCCTGTCATTAACAAATTTAGTTTTTAACCCTTCTCTAACAATTGGATTAATCTCTTTATCCAACGTAGCGTCAATACTTTCTGGTGTCCAAGCAATTACAATATTTTTATCCAAAAATTTTGAAATATCATTAGAAGAAACACTAGTTACAATTTTGCCATAACCATGTTCTCCAGAAAGTTGCACCATATATCGATTTTGCAATTTATTATTTTTTTGATCATAACTAAAATAAGTAGCAACATCAAAATATTTACGTTCATATTTACTATGAATATCAGCAATATCAGTATTAAACATAGGTACAGGATAATTTCTATCATATGAAATATTTCTTGAATAATGGTCAATTACTGTTTGAACACCAAAATTATCATATTTAGAAATAGTCTTAGATTGATATGCAGAAATTTGTGCTTGATAGTCATCTGTTGGTATTCTACTATAAGAAAAATCTTCAGTGATTACAACTTCATCTCTATCTAATTCTATTTTAGTAGTAGTACTTTTCTTGTCATATGAATTATCATCATCAAACTTTCTTTGTGGTTCTTTGCATAATACAACAACACCATCACTATTAGCTGAGATAACTATTTGATCATCATTACTTCTGAAATTTTTAACAGACTCAGTAGTTTCAGAAACAAGACTTTCACCAAGCATATTAATTTTATTACTATTATCACGATAGAATTGTTGAAAAGCCGGATTATTAATAATTTCTAATGGTACTTTTTTAACTTCACAATACTTTCTAAATCCATCAAAAGTAGTGAAATCAATTAACTCTTTTTCCATAAATAAACACCACCCTATAATCAAAATATTACACAATATCAAAGTATTTGTCAAATTATAAACAAATAAAATAAAATAAAAACAATACAAATGTGTAAATAATTTTAAACTACAAAGTAAAAAGAGATAACGTAATGTCATCTCTTTTGATTATAACTATTTTCCAAGTTCTTCTTCAATTCTCATAAGTTGATTATACTTACAAATTCTATCTGTTCTAGACATAGATCCTGTTTTAATTTGTCCTAAATCTAAACCAACCGCAAGATCAGCAATAGTTGTATCCTCAGTTTCTCCACTTCTATGGGAAATTATTGTATTATATCCATTACTTCTAGCTAGTTCTATTGTTTCTAAAGTTTCTGTTATAGTACCTATTTGATTTACTTTTAGAAGTATAGCATTACCTGCTTTATTATCAATACCTTTTTGTAAACATTTTTTATTAGTAACAAACAAATCATCACCAACTAGTTGAATTCTATCTCCTAGTCGTTCAGTTATTTTAGCAAAACCAGCCCAATCATTTTCATCTACTGGATCTTCAATTGAGATAATTGGATATTTATTAATTAATTCTTCATAAAAGTTAATAAGTTCATCAGTAGTTAAACTACGCCCTTCACCAACTAAATCATATTTACCTGTTTCTTTATTATAAAATTCACTAGCTGCAACATCAATAGCGATTTTAACATCTTTACCAGGTGTATAACCAGCTCTATTTATAGCATCTATAATAAGTTCAAATCCTTCACTGTTGGAGTTTAAATCTGGTGCAAACCCACCTTCATCACCAACTCCAGTAGAAAGTCCTTTTTCATTCAAAACTTTTTTTAAATTATGAAATACTTCAGCACCAATTCTAACACGTTCATGTATATTATCTGCTTGAGGTATAATCATAAATTCCTGAAAATCAAGTTTATTATCAGCATGAGCACCACCATTTATTATATTCATCATTGGTACAGGTAAAGTTTTACCTTCACCAACATATCTATAAAGTGGCATTTTTTTACTAACTGCACTAGCTTTTAATACCGCCATACTAATGCCAAGTATAGCATTAGCACCATACTTAGATTTTGTATTAGTACCATCTGCTTCAATCATAGTATAGTCTATTAATTTTTGATCATAAGCATCCATTCCAAGTAACAAATCACGTAATGGACCATTAACATTATTAACAGCTTTCAAAACACCTTTTCCCATAAAACGAGAACCACCATCACGCATTTCTAAAGCTTCTCTTTCTCCAGTAGAAGCCCCACTAGGTACAGCTGCACGTCCTAAACTACCATCTTCTAAAACAACATCAACTTCTACAGTAGGATTACCTCTAGAATCCAATATCTCTCTACCTTTTATATCAACAATTTTCATATTTCTTCCTCCATATCTTACATTATTTTTTATTAGAATTAGCAAATTCAATACGTTGTGTATGCCTGTTTTTTTCTATTACTCCATCTATATAATTATCAATAGACCAATCAGAAGAATCAACTTTTGAAAAAACAATATCTATTTTTTCAAGATAAACAGGTTTTATAAGTTTAGCACCATTAGATAATTCATTTAATAATTTTTCATTTGAAGTAATCTTAATATTCATTATTACCGCCTCACTTCATCAAATAATATTTAATTCATTAATATATTTTTTAAACTCGTCACCACGATCTTCACATTGTTTATATTGATCCCACGATGCGCTAGCAGGAGATAATAATAATATATCACCTAGTTTACTAATTTCCCATGCTTTTTTAAAAGCAGTAGCCAAAGTAGTACATTTATAAGTTGGAATATTCATTTTCTGACCAAATGATACAACTCTATCTTCACATTGACCAATAGCTACTATCGCTTTTACATTAGATATATAATCAGAAAGTTCATTAAAATCTTGATTACGTTCATAACCACCTAGAAATAATATTATTGGTTTATTAAAAGATGATAATGCTATCTGACAACACTTAATATTAGTAGCCTCAGTATCATTATAGAATTTTCTACCATCAACTTCTGATACAAATTCCAATCTATGTTCTACACCCGTAAAACTATGTAATACTTCACAAATAGCCTCATTGCTTACCCCAAATTCTTTAACAGCCATAATAGCAGCCATAATATTTTCATAATTATGTTTACCAATTAATTTTATTTTGTCAAAATCTTCAATTTTCTCATCAAAGTAATAAATACTATTATCTTTTAGATATGCACCATTTATTTCACTAGTGCTTGAAAAATACTTAACAGATGAATTTATCTTTTTAGATATATCCATAACTTCACCATTATCCATATTTATAATAGCTATATCATCTTTAGTTTGATTTTTAAAGATTTTAGACTTAACATATTTGTAATGTTCATATGTTTTCATAAATTCTAAATGTGCTTCACTAATATTAGTTAAAACTGCTACATTAGGATGAAATTCGTTCAAGTTTTCTAGTTGTTGACAACTAACCTCATCAACAATAATATCATCTTCTTCTAGTTTATCCAAAAAACTACATAATGGATACCCAATATTACCAGCTAAATGAACCTTTTTTTTATCAGCTTTTAAAAAGTTGTAAATAAGTGTCGTAGTTGTTGTCTTCCCATTAGTACCAGTAATAGCTATCAATTTAATATTTTTATCTTTTGGTAGAAGAAGATAAGCCATTTCAGTTTCATTTATTACCGGTATTCCAAGCTCATTTGCTTTTAAAACATATTTATGATCAATTGGAACACCAGGATTCTTAATTAAATAATTATAGGTATTATCAAGTAAATCATCAGGATGCTCTCCTAATAAAAACTTAACACCCATCTTTTTTAATTCATTAATTTTATCGGAATCTAAACTATCAATGTTTTTACTATCATTAATAAGTACGTCATTTCCACGTTTTATTAATACTTTTGCTGCTTCATAACCACTACGTGCAAATCCTAAAATTAATATCTTCTGATTTTGAAACATAAAATCACCCTCACTGATATTATACTATAAACTATGATTTTTTTGTCTAAAACAATTGCATTTTATATAAATTTACAGAAAAACTGATATTGAATAAGTAGCAAAAATATGTTATAATAAAGACCTTTGAAAGGAGGATAAGTATGAAAATTATAACTTTAAAAGAAAAGGAATTTGACGATTTTGTATTAACACATAAATACCGTAATTATCATCAGACTTCAAATTATGCCAAAGTTATGAAAAATGAAGGATATGATTATCATTATTTAGGATTTTTAAATAATAGTAATGAACTAATCGGAGCTACACTTATACTTTACAAAAAAGTATGGTTAGGATACAAATATGCTTATGCTCCATATGGATTTTTAATTGATTATACAAATAATGATTTAATTGAAGAGTTAACTACTAAGCTTAAAAAATTATTACTAAAGCAAAAGTTTATGTATTTAAAAATAAATCCTTTAATTCATTGTACTGAAAGACAAAAAGACGGAAAAATAATATCATACAACCCTGAAATAAATGATATATTAGAGATTCTAAAAAATAGTGGTTATATTCATTTTGGTTTTAATAAGTATTTTGAAACAATAAATCCAAGATGGAATGCCATCACTAAACTTACAACAACAAATGAAAAATTATATTATATGTTAGATAAACAAGTAAGAAATAAAATTAGTAAAGCAACTAGAAGTGGAATTGAAATATATAAAGCTAATGATGAAGATATTGAAATATTATATAATTTTATTAAAAAGAAAGATAATAAAGACATAAAATACTATCAATCAATATTAGAAAATTATAAAGGTCAAGCTGAAATATATCTAGCATGTATAAATCCAGAAAAATATGTTAGAATGAGTCAAGAATACTATGAAAAAGAAGTAAATATTAATGAAGAATATAATCAATTATTACAAAAAAAATCTTCTAAACTACAAAATATTACTAAAATTCTAAATTCAAAAATGGAATCTGATAAAAAATTAGGTATCTACCAAGCCAACCTTTTAAAAGCAACAACAATATTTCAAGATTACCCAGCTGGAATAATTATAGGTGGCGCATTAGTAATTAAATATAACAATGGAGTCAATTTATTAATTGAAGGATTTAACAAAAAGTATAGTAATTATAATCCAAATTATTTACTAAAATGGGAATTAATGAAAAAATTCAACAATGAAGGCTACAACTACTTTGATTTAAATGGAATAGTAGGAGAATTTAATATTAAAAATAAATATTCAGGTCTAAATGAGATGAAACTTGGATTTAATTCAAGTGTAGTTGAATACATTGGAGAATTTGATCTTATCATAAATAAAACTGCATATAGAATATATAAAAATAAACAAAACAAGAAAAAAAATAAAAAATAGAATAATTAAATATTGTATCCGATATAATCATCAGATTATATCGTTTTTATTACAAGCAAAAAAGCCTCATTCGAGACTTTTTTTTAGGATATTTATGAATTAAGCATCAATTTTGCTTACTGAACCAGCACCAACAGTACGTCCACCTTCACGGATAGAGAACTTAGTTCCTTGTTCAAGAGCAATTGGGTGAATTAATTCAACTGTCATACTAACGTTATCTCCTGGCATAACCATTTCAACTCCAGCAGGTAATGTAATAACACCAGTTACGTCTGTAGTTCTGAAATAGAATTGAGGACGATAGTTTGCAAAGAATGGAGTATGACGTCCACCTTCTTCTTTACTAAGAACATAAACTTCAGCTTCGAACTTAGTATGAGGTGTAACTGATCCTGGTTTAGCAAGAACTTGACCACGTTCAACTTGTTCACGAGAAATACCACGAAGTAATACACCAGCGTTATCACCAGCTTGAGCAAAGTCTAATTGTTTACGGAACATTTCAATACCAGTAACAACAGTCTTTTGAGTAGGTTTAATACCAACGATTTCAACTTCATCGTTAAGTTTTAATTGACCACGTTCAACACGTCCAGTAACAACAGTTCCACGTCCAGTGATTGTAAATACATCTTCAATACTCATTAAGAATGGTTTGTCAGTATCACGTTCTGGAGTTGGGATCCATTCGTCAACTGCTTTCATTAACTCTTTAACAGATTCTACATATTTAGGATCTCCTTCAAGAGCTTTTAAAGCAGAACCACGGATAATTGGAGTTTCGTTTCCTTCAAATCCATATTCGTTTAATAAATCACGAATTTCCATTTCTACTAATTCTAATAATTCTTCATCGTCTACCATGTCACATTTGTTCATGAATACTACCATTCTAGGTACTCCAACTTGACGAGCAAGTAAGATATGTTCACGAGTTTGTGCCATTGGTC
>CAKPAQ010000009.1 GCA_934133015.1 uncultured Bacilli bacterium
TCCTGAAAGTAATATTTTAACTCAGGCTGCACTTGAAACATTAGCTATTATTGCTTATAATGAACCTATAACTAGAATTGAGGTTGATGAGATAAGAGGCGTTAGTAGTAGTCAGATGATTAGAAAATTAGTAGCTAAAGGATTTGTTAAGGAAGTAGGAAGAAGTGAAGGAATTGGTAGACCTATTCTTTATAAAACTACAAGTGAATTTTTAGATTATTTTGGATTATCTACTATTACTGATTTACCGAAGTTTGAAGATTTTGTATCTGATAATAATGAAACCACAGATTTATATCATTCTAAATATACAGAAGAAAATGATGTAGAAGTTCTTGAGGATGAATAATTATTATATTGGTGGAGGAAAAAATGAAAAAGAGTAAAAAAAATAAGAAATCAACTTTGACTTGCTTTTATATAGCTATGATTATGTCATATTTGTATCTATTTGGGGTTTTAATTTATAAGTATGTTTCTATACGTGATATTACTGATTGTATTTTAGAAATTATCTTTATTGTTATTATATCTGTTTTAATTGGATTAAGTATTTTAGATTTTAAAGATAAAAAGAAGATATGTTTAAGATCTAAGATAGTGAAAAAAGCTAAAAAATATAGAGTAAGAATCTATTTTGCAGAGGGTATTTTCTTTTCTATTTGTGCAACGGCATTATCTTTTGTACTTATTAATTTAAATATTTGGAGTATTAATTTTTACTCTTTAATCAGTAATAATGCGGTTTTAGCAATTTTTATATTCTTATTTGGTTTATTAATTGGATTCTTTATGTTAGGATTTATTGTTGATTATATATTTAGTGAATATGTAGTAAAAAATAGTAAAAGGTTAGTTTAATTAGCCTTTTACTATTTTGTTTTTTGTGGTTGTAAATATAAACTTAGTATTTACTTATTTTGATTTTGTTGTTATAATTTATACATGCCCGAATGGTGGAATGGTAGACGCGGTGGACTCAAAATCCACTGGTAGCAATACCGTGTCGGTTCAAGTCCGACTTCGGGCACCATTAAGGAATTTGTCCATACTTTTATAGTTTTGGATTTAATATAGTGAAAATATCAATTTCTAAAGGAAGTTGGTATTTTTTTTGTTGTTAATTAAAGAAAGGACAGGTTCAAATGATTAATATTGTAAAGAAAGAGTTAGAGTTATTTATAAGACAATTAAATTAATATTTATATACCAACTTCTTATCTTAATGGTATAAAATAATCACCATTTTTTTTATCTATATAAGAAGTATAGTTAAATGTAATTATACCAATAGAGGTAATTAATGTTCTTTGTCTTGTTTGTTTGATTTTATATTTCAGTTTTCTTTCATTATTCTTTTTAAATTGTTTATCAAAATAATTAAGAAATGTTTTATATAGTTTAGTAGTAAATAAATTGCCACATTCACGAATTTTACTTTCTAATGTGAGTTGATTTAAATTATTCGTTAAAGTTTTATTAAAATTGTTTGATATTTCATTAAAAATTGATACAATATTCATTGGTAAAAGCCTGCTTTCTATTTATTTTAGTCAATTAAATTATAAAGCATTTTTTAGGTTTTTGCCTTTTTTATTATAATTAAAGGAATCTGTCGCAAATCTCCACACTTTGGAAACACTATCACTAAAAAAGTTCGAGTTTTAATATGTATAATTTTATGCTAAAATAGTTCTAGGTGAATAGAATGGTCTTATATAATAAAATCTTAGCAAATAAAAAATATCTAGCTACTGCTGATAAAATTAATAATATTAAGTTTATAAACAATGGTAAATGGGATTGGGAACATGGTTTAGGTCATTATAAAAGAGTTGCTCAATATGTGAAAAAAATTTTATCTCAATTAAATGCCGATGAAAGGACAATAGATTTAGGAATGAGTGTTGCACTTTTACATGATATTGGCCTTATAAAAGGAACTAAAACTAATCATGCTTTAGAAAGTAGTAAAATCTTTACTGATTTTATCGATAAAGATGATATTACGTTCGATGAAGAGGAAACTTTAAGACAAGCTATTATTGATCACTCTAATGGAAATAATATTCAGTCTTTAATAGGACTTGCTTTAGTATTGGCTGATAAATTAGATGTTACTTATCATCGTACTATAAACTCTAGTATTCAAGATGTAATTAATAAAGAGATCCAAAAAATTTTAAAAGTTGATATTATAATTAATGAAAAAGAACTTATTGTAGAATATACAACTTCTAGTGACTTTGATATTAATATTTTAAATAATTGGCCTAAAGCGATAGTCATTCCTCAAAAAGTTGCTGACTATTTGAACAAAGAGTTTGTGTTTTTTATTAATAATAAAAAAATTGATATAACTGCATTTTTTTAAATGATATAGGAGAAAATATAATTATGAAGAGAAATATAAAAAATAAATTAAGTATATTAATTACAATATATAATATGTGGCGTTATATTTACAAATATTGGCGTATTTGCTGCAACTAAAATATTAGCTAAGGATATTTCTTTTATTTCAGCTCATGAAGACTTTAAAGCTACTAATGTAGAAGAAGCCTTAGATGAATTATATTCTCATAATAAATTGGAAGCAGAAGAAGTAATGCATATAACATCACAAGGACAGTCATATACTTTTCAAAATGATGGCTATGTTTTAGGTACTATTAAATCTGAGACTAATGCAAGTGCCATAATATATTTTAATGAGCATGATGAAAATCAATTTGATGGTGGAGTTAGTATTGCCCCATATTCTAGTAGAGCTACATTTAATGTTAGATTATACGCACCTAAAGGAACAGTTCTATATACAAGAAAATCATTTGGTACTTATGATATTACATTATATGAATTTAAGTAAACGAGTAAATGCTCGTTTTAATATTGTTTTGATTATATAATATGAAGTATGATACAATTGATTAGGATGTGGTAATTTTGATAAAGGATAACGTAAGAATAATAAAAGATTTTTTTAAATTAGTTAAAGGTAGTAAGAAATGGGTATTTCTTTTATTTTTTGGGTCAATAATGGCTCATTTATTAAGTTTGTTAATACCAGTATTTACTTCAAATATTATTTATGAAGTTACTAATGGTAACGCTGATGCAACTTATTTAAATATATATTTATTAGCTATTACTTATATATTATATAATTTATTTTGGTATTTAAATTATGTTTCATATTCTAATAACTTTAAATATAGTTACAAAGCTTTAAGAGAAAGAATAATTGATAAAATCTTTACTTATGATGCTGAATTTTCAGATAAAATATCTAAAGGAACAATTTTAAATACAATTAATACAGATACTGGTAGTTTATCAGAAATGATTGATAACGTTTGTGAAATTATGGTAGTTTTTGTAAAAGTTGTAATAATGATTTTTGTATTTTTAAAAACTAATTTATTTATTGGAATATTGGTTTTATTATTAGAAGGTTTGTATATAAAAACTTTTGATTATTGTAATGTAAAAAGTACAAAGTATTTAAGAGGTCAACAGAAATATACAGATAACTTATCACAGATATTAAATGGTCTTACAGAAATAAAAGTATTTAATATTTATGATAAAATAAAAAGTAATTTTTACATAGTGGCAAATAAATGGTCTGAACAATATATGTTAAAAAGAAAATATGTAAATATTAGATCTAGTTTATTACCTTTTATTATACACTTTGGAAAAATAATTTTATATTTGATATTGGTTTATTTTGTTTTAAATGGTAAATATGAAGTTAATGTTTTAGTTCTATTAATTACTTATTTTGAAAACATTATGACTAATACAAAAGATTTAATGGGATATTCTAGACAAATTAGGGAATGGTCAATTTCTATAACTAGGATTAATAATATTTTAAATTATTCAAGTAAACAACAACTTACTTTTGGTTTAAATGAAGATGATTATATAAATGGTTTAGTTGAATTTAAAAATGTTAATTTTACTTATAAATCAAAAAACAGGGGAAATTTAGAAAATATAAGTTTTACCGCTGAACCTAATAAGATAACTGCTTTAGTTGGTCATAGTGGAAGTGGTAAGACAACTATTATTAATTTAATATTAAGAAAATATAAAATAGATAGTGGAGAAATATTAATTGATGATGAAGATATATATAATTATTCTGATAAAGTATATTCAACAAATGTAGTTGGAGTTAATCAATCACCATTTATCTTTAATATGAGTATAAGAAATAATTTAAGTTTAATAGATTCTAATGTTGATAATCAAATAGAAGCTTGTAAAAGAGTTGGGATTCATGATTATATTATGAGTTTACCAAAAGGATATAATACTATATTAACAGAAAATGCTAGTAATTTTTCAGGTGGACAAAAACAATTATTGGCGATTGCTAGAACACTTTTATCAAAAGCAGAAATTTTAATATTTGATGAAGTAACAAGTTCTTTAGATCCATTATTAGTTGAAAAAATTAAAAGTATTTTTGAAAACTTAAAATTAGATCACACTATTATTATAATAACGCATAAAAAAGATGTTATGAAAATTGCTGATAAAATTGTTGTATTAAATAAAGGTAAAATAGTTGGGGTAGGTAGTCATAATGAACTTATGAAAAATAATGAATATTATATTGATTTACAAACTAATAATTACTCTAGTTCTCATAAGAAAATGGAAGATAATATCATTATTAATGAAAGTATAATGGAACAAAAATAATAATTTAATCAAGAATAAAGTTAGTAGGTGAAGTAATGAAAATATATATAGTTAGACATGGTGAGGTACCTCATAATGTTTCAAAAATGTATAGTAATGAAAATGATGATTTGACTGATAATGGAATTATACAGGCATTAGAGTTAAGAAATAAAATTAAAGATATTAAGTTTGATATTGTTATTTCATCACCATTTTTAAGAACAATACATACTGAGAATATTCTAACATACTATGATGATAGTATTATTACTGATGATAGATTGAGTGAAAGAGATTGTGGTAGTTTGAATGGGTTACCTAATGATTATACTGATAGAGAAGAATATTGGAATTATTATACGAATATTCAATATGGAACAAGTGAGGATATTCAAACTTTCTTTAAGAGAGTATATAATTTTTTAGATGAACTTAAAACTAAAAATTATGAGAATGTTCTTATTGTGGCTCATTCTGGAGTATCGAAAGCATTTAGTGGTTATTTTGAAGGTATTGGTGATGGTAAATTTTTAAATAGGGGACTTAAAAATTGTGAAATTAAACTCTATGAAATGTAAAAAGGATTGCTTAGTACAATCCTTTTTGTTTTAATCTATATTTTTATCATATTCTATATCATTTACTTCGTATTTACGTTTTCTTGCGATATATCCCATAAGTTTATTAGCTCCCCAACCAATTATAGCTAAAGCAAAGAAGTAGATAAAGCCAAATAGACTAAATGATGGGGCTGATTCTGTAAATAGACCGATTAATGATGCACCTACACCCATTGATGTAACAATAGTTAAACTATTAATAGATTTGTTAGTAACATCACCTTGTAAGTCATTAAATAATTTTTGTGCTGAACTAACATAGTTTTTAGTCATTGCCCATAAGTACTTAATGTAGTCAAGAGTATCTTTTAAAGTTTCATATCTGTATCCAGATATAGCTAGGAATTCAGCTAACTCTTTATCGTTTTTAGCTATTTTTTCTCTAGTTGGTAAGTATGTACTCATTTGATTAATTCTACCATCAATAAGGTTAATAGTTTTAGCATATCCTTCAAGTTTACTATTAAATTTTACAATATCTGCACCCTTGACATTTACTTGTTCTTTAACATTGTCAATTTTTTCCCAAATTATACGATGTAGGTTTAAATATCTATGAAGTTGTCCTTTAAACTCACGAATAAAGATTTGTTCTTCAATGTATCTTTCAATATTATCTATAGATTTATTTTTATTATTTATAAAGTAATATTTATCACCTCTAACTACATCATAGTTAGTATTTTGAAATTCAAAATATTTTTGTTTTTCAGTTCTAGCTAGTAGTTCATTCATATCATCTTTAGTTGCCTTATCACAGATTATAAAATACGGATATACTGTTTCAATATTAGCTAATTCTTTAGGAACAGGTGCTCCTAAACTAAATAAATAACTAAATGCTGGTGATAATCTATTTTCATAATAATCTTTAACATTTTCGATATCAGCAAATAGAGTATCTTCACTTACTTTTTGATTATTAAGCACAATTAATCCATCTTCAAATATTTTTACTTTAATGTTTAGAGCAGTAGTGAATTCGATAAATTCTTCACCAGCTACTCCATAATCAATTTTTCCAATTTCTAGTTTTTTACGATATTCATTTAATTTTCTTTTGTCTAAGTTTAATTTAGTTTTACTTTCTCTTAAAAAATCGTAGATTTCAGATAACTGTAACATAGTTCTTTGAAACCATCCACCTATATATACATTACTTATTTTCATATATTTTCTCCTATTTTATTTCTTTTGAAAAGAATTTTGCATCATTTATAACGAATCCATAGTTTAAGTAACAAGCATGTGCAGCTTGTCTAAAATTGTTAGACCATAATTCCATAGTAACACAATCATGTTCTTTTGAAATTCTTTCACATTCAACTAACATTTTAGTAGCTATATTATGTCTACGATATTCTGGTTTTACACAAACGTGATTTAAAATAGAATATGTTCGCATTTTACCATATATTGTTTGAATAACAGTTATTTTACTATGGGCTATAATTTTTCCATCCATTATCCCAACAATATAAATTTGATTTTTGTCATTCATTGTTTCTTCAAATATTTTTTTGGCATATTCAACATCTGTATTTTCATTGAATGATTCATTACATAGTTTTATAATGTCGTTGACGTCATCTAATGTAGCTTGTCTAAATAATAATTCCATGTTTACCTCCTATATTATCTAATTTGATTATACATAAGATTGTTAATTATATCGACAATTTACATAATTTTTAAAGAAAATTTACACTTTTTATTTACATTTTAACTGATATATAACCATATTGTTTCTTTAAATGTGCATAAAATACAATATGGTGATTATATGGATGTGATTAATCAAAATACTGTTGTTGTGTATACTTCTTTAGAATTAAAGAACTGCCTTGAAGGTAATAACTCCTATAATTATATTTATTTTGGAGATGATATAACTTTAGCTAGTGGTATTATAATTTCTAGTACTAAGAGTATTGTTACTATTGATGGAACTTATAATGGAATTAGACATACTTATCAAGATATGAAAAGTACTAGTTATGGTGATACAATATCAGCTCGTAGTTCAAATATTAGTAAAGTAACAGTTAAAAATATTGATGTAACTGGATATAATTACTATGGCATTATTTATGTTCCAGAGGATAATAGTTTGAAAAATGTTATTATAGAGTACAATAATTTAAAATATTTTGGCCCACAAATACCTTTCATCCAACTGGATTATCTAGATATATTGACTGTAATATAACGATAAATACATCATATGCAACTGGTAATGAAGTAGCAGAGTGTAATAGAATTGGGATTGATGGTAATACTACAATTTTACATGAATCAAGTGGTAATTCATCTTTTTGGTTTAGAGGTTCAACAAGTCAATCATTTATTATTTTAGAAGATGCAGATGTTAATATGGCTTCTACAAATAGAGAATTATTTTGTGGTACTACTAATCTTGAACTTAAAATTATGACTAAAGCTAAATTTACACTTACTACAGCGCTTGGTATGGGTTATGGTACTTATTCAACTGGTAATGTATTAATAGATAAAGATGCTTTCTTCCAAGTTACACAAACTAAAAGAAATGGTTCGTATCCTACCTGGTATTGTAATGGGAACTTTGTTATGAATGAAGGATCCACAATGATTATGATTAATAATTATTCAGGTATGACAACATCAAATTATAATATTTACTTTAGAACGACACTTTCATCATTAACTTTAAATAATCCAAAAAAGTTTGTTTTATATAATACTACAGCTAATGTTATAAGTAGTGATAGTACAATTAATTTTAATCTTAATTATGAAAGAATAAATATGTGGCAAGTAGCTGCTACAATAGATGCTGGTTCTTTAGAAAATCTTCCAAATTTTTCTTGGTATAAAGATAATGGTATTTCTATAGTGTCTGGTACTTTAACCTCAACTAAAACGAATATTACTACAAATAATTATACAGAAGAAGAATCATTAGAACTGCCAGCGCTTAGTAATTTTTTACTTACTTCAATGAAAGTTATATCAATTGGGGTTATACCACTTAAATTGAATGCAGTTGGTGATCAAACTACCGTTTTAAAAGGCTATACGGAGGAAGGTGCATTTGTAAAAATTAGTTATTTGACAAATTCTACAATTGTTTAAGCAAATGAATCAGGTTATTTTTAATTAACATTAGATGAAAGTATGCCTATAGGTACAGAAATAACTTACCTGGCTAATATAAAAAATAGTTTTATTTACCAAAGTAAAACTATTACTATTGTTTATGTTGGTGAAATAGTTATGTCTAATGCTCCTAATGTTATTAGATTTAATTTAAGTCCTATTTCGACTAATCCTTTATTGTGTAGTAGACTAGAAGAAATTAAAATTGATGTAGTTGATTCAAGAATAGATAGTACTGATTGGGAATTATATGCAAGTATTAATCAAGATTTAACATCAGAAAATGAGTTGATTTTACCTGATTCACTGGTATATATTGGAGATGATGATACGGTTATTCCTTTATCTACAACTCCTACTTTAGTTTACAGTGGTAGTAAAAATGATGGTGAGATTAAGACAACAATAATACAATGGGAAACTAATAAAGGAATTTTACTTCAAGTTAATAAACCATTACAGAATATGTAAGAATATACAGCAGAGGTATATTGGAATTTAGAAGAATAAAAAAATCGGTATATAAAAATAGTTATTGAAATTTTTATATGCCGATTTATTAATATCTCCAAAATGGAACATCACATCTATAGGTTTTGGTTTGATGATATGGATTACAACTTACTATACTTATATTACTATAAAAAATATCATCATTAGCTTTTACACTACATCTACTTTTTAAAAGAAAGCTTTCATTATTAATTTTTGTTAACTTGAAACGTTATGATACTTGATGCAGATGATGCGATATCTGATAAATTAATTGTTAATGTATGATTATCAGTATCATAGGTATATTTAGATTCATCAGCTTTTACGCCATCGATAGTAACACTTCCATCTACAAAACTTACTAGAGTAGTATCAATAATAACTGTAACAATTGGACTAACATATGTTTCTTGTGCTTTGTTGTCAATTGTTATTGTATATGTTAATGGACCATTGGCCCATGATTGTTTATCAGTAGTTTTAGTTATAGAAAGACTTTCTATTAAAGCTGCTACAACGGCTTTTGAAGTATAACTGTTGGTAAGTTATTGTAAGTACCTGTCGCACTTGTAATATTAGTTAACTCGTTCATGTTTCATCTCCATATTTGATTTTATGAAAATAAAAATTAATTATTTTTGCTAATTTTTTTTCAATTTTAATATATGTAATAGTAGAAAAAATGTTTATGATAAATTTAAATGGTTTATATTATTAATATTTTAAATAACTTTAACTCGATTTTTTACTTTTTGAGATAATTTCTAGATTTTGTTTTAATCGTTTATCATTGCTATTCATTTTTATGGCCTTTTTTACATAGAAAATTGATTTATCTATTTTGTTTTGATAATAATAACTTATACTTAATAAATCATAAATGGTATTATCCCAACTGAATACTTCATTAATATATGTCTTTTGGTGCTTTTTTATTTTTAATGCTTTTAAACAATATTTTTCTACTTCTTTCCAATTATTTTGAGTATATTCTAATATGGCATATTCTACATATGGATCTCTTAAATATGGTGCTTCTAATATGGCTTTATTTAGCCACATTCTAGCTTCATCTATTCTATTTAATCTTTGATAGCATCTTGCGATAAATCTCATTGATGCACATCTTTCATCTTTCCAGGTCGCTTTTGGTAATTTTAAATGCTTAATTAAGGTATCAATGGCTTCGTTCCATTTTTCATAGTACATATATTCTCTACCTAAGTAGTGCATATTTCTATCATCATTGGGATCTTCTTTAACTGATAATTCTAAAAGGGGTAGGTAGCTACTTCTACTTTTTTTATTGTCTGGATAATGATTTAATACAATGGATTCACAATATTTTTTAATTTCTTTATTGTTTCCATTATATGTTAATACTTCGTGTACAGGATGAGTCCATACATAGTCATTTCTTGTATGAATTTTATCAATAAAAAAACTAACTATTGGTTTATTTTCTTCATTTAAGCTCCAATTATATGTATATGATAGTCTTGTTGTGTCTTTTGTCCATGCGTCTTCTAATTTTTTACGCCATCCTTCTTCAAATGTTTCATCTAAATCAGTACAAACACATATATCTGTATCGTGTGGAATCATAGCTAGTGCTTTATTTCTTGCTTCATCAAAACGCCATGGTTTAATAATTTCTTTTTTTACTTTAACACCTAGATTTTTAAGTTTTTTGATACTTTTGTCTGTTGAACCAGTATCTAAAACATAAATTTCATCTGCTTCTTTCATAGATTTTACCCATCTATCTATAAATTTTTCTTCATTTTTACAGATAGCATATACGCAGATTTTATATTTATTCATAATTCACCTCTATCAAATTTTATGCATAGTAAAAGTGATATAGTAAATTATTTCTATACCACTTTTTAATTAGTATGCGTTTAGCCTCCTGCTCCGGTAGGTCCAGTTGGTCCAGTTGGTCCAGTAGGTCCAGTTGGTCCAGTTGGTCCAGTTGGTCCAGTTGGTCCAGTATCTCCGGTAGCTCCGGTAGTTCCAGTAGGTCCAGTAGGTCCAGTAGCACCAGTAGGTCCAGTATCTCCGGTAGGTCCAGTTGGTCCAGTTGGTCCAGTATCTCCGGTAGCTCCGGTAGTTCCAGTAGGTCCAGTAGGTCCAGTAGCGCCAGTAGGTCCAGTAGGTCCAGTATCTCCGGTAGGTCCAGTAGGTCCAGTAGGTCCAGTATCTCCGGTAGTTCCGGTAGCTCCAGTAGGTCCAGTAGGTCCAGTATCTCCGGTAGCTCCAGTAGTACCAGTGGCTCCAGTAGGTCCAGTTGGTCCAGTAGGTCCAGTTGGTCCAGTAGGTCCAGTTGGTCCAGTAGGTCCAGTAGGTCCAGTTGGTCCAGTAGGTCCAGTAGCACCGGTAGGTCCACGTGGAATTGTTAAATTGAGAACAAAATTAGGTGAAGTACCTGTTATTGATGCAGCCGCATCAGTACCAGGTGCACCAGTTGTAACAGTACCTATTGTTAAGTTTGGCGTTTGACCATTTGCACCTTGTGGTATAGTAAAATCTAAAATTACATTTTCTGAAGTACCACTATTTGTAACACTAGCATTAGTACCAGGTGCACCAGTTGTTGTTTGCCCAACTTCAATTGTAACAGCTCCAGATGGCCCGGTAGGACCAGTAGGACCAGTAGGTCCGGCTATGTAACATCCATTACAAGGAATTAATCTTTCGCTACATTCATTATTTTTATTAAACATCTAATCATCCTTTCTTCATATTTAATATATGTATTATTAAAAAATTTGTATATGATGTTTTAACTATTAAAAAATAATATTAATTTTATCAATATTATGTTATAATAATGAAACGCTTAAGGAGAGAGAATAAATATGAAAATAGAAAAGATTTATATTTTCAAAGATTTAGATAAAAAAAGTAATTATTTATATATTTTATATACTAATGGGAAACTTAAAACTATAAAAAATAAAGATAAAAATTATATGAATCATTTAGCTTCACAATATTTGGAAAAATTCGCAAAACAAAAGAAATGTAGTAAACATGAACTTATAAAAAATAAAAATGTAATAGTAACTAATTCAAATAACTTGACAATAAAGGATGAAATTTCAGAGACTAAATCGATTGATATGTCATTTTCTTATGCTAATAATCTTTCTTCTCTTTTTATTATTAATAATTTATATTCTATCATCAATAATAGAGTAATAAACTTTAGTTGTTACAGATTTTCCCATTTAAATTTTTTAATCAATTTATCTACTTCTCTTATGTTTTATTGGTTTAATCTTTTCGTTAATGGTAAATCTCATAGTAAATTAAATAATAAAACTAAATTAAGGTTAGCTTTACTAATTTCTACATCATTAATAAGTATAGTTGAAGCATTAAATATTCCTGATATTTCTACAATACCATATTATAAAGAAATTATGGATACTGATGTTGATGACTTAATTAACAATGAAGGTTTAAATGAATTAGAATATCGCGGTAAAGCTATAAAATTAGTGTTTGATAATTTAGAAGATAATCCTTATTTATCTGATGTTGACTATAATATTTTAATGAAATTAGAAGATTATTGTGAAGATAATCCTTATATAGATTACAACTTGCTTTATCATAATTTATTAACAATTAGACATCGTTGCTTGAAAAATATAAATCCTAATAACAAAATCGCTGGTGAATATTTGATTAATCCCAATGTTATTATTACATACAATACTGATTTACTAGCTAGTAATATGTATATTAGTGATAATAACCATGTCATGACATATGAAGAAGTTATGTTACATGAAGCAGTTCATTCTAGTGGTGGTCTTAGTACAACTTATTTAGATGAAGGTATGACTTCTTTGATTGTTAGTGAATATTTTTCTAATGGTAATATTAATAATGGTTATGGTATTAATGTTCAAATTACTAAGTTATTTTGTGATTTAGTTGGTAGTGATACTATGCTTAAGGCTTTTTCTTTAAAAGATGAAACGATAATTAAAGAAAAACTAATAGAAGTACTTGGTAACGAAGTTTATGTTGATGCTTTCTATAAATTATGTAAAAATGTTACTGAAAGTAAAACTATAGAGGAATATAGTAGTAGATTTTATGCAACCTTACTTACTATTGACAATATTACTGATGGTAGTTTTGATGCTGATAAATATTTTGATGATATTATCTATGGTAATCCCAAGGCATATTTTAGTAGTGATTATAAAAAATATGTAAAGTTGTATGATAACAGTTTGTCTGGTGAATATTAGTTTATGTTATAATGTTAGTAGGTGATAATAATGAAAGTTGCTGATAATTGGGCTGATTATAAGATTATTGATTGTTCTAATGGTCAAAAGTTAGAAAAATGGAAGGATTACTATTTACTTAGACCTGATCCTCAAATTATATGGACTAATGGTGATTTAGAGAAAAATTATCATGATGAAATACACGCTGTTTATTATCGTAGTAATAAAGGTGGCGGTAATTGGGAAAATAAGAAAAAAATTCCTGTGAGTTGGAAGATCAGTTATAAAGATTTAATTTTTAATATTAAACAAATGGGATTTAAACATACTGGGCTTTTTCCAGAACAAGCTGTTAACTGGGACTTTATGATGAATAAAATTGAAAATAGTAATAGAAATATTAAAGTTTTAAATTTATTTGCGTATACTGGTGGAGCAAGTGTTGCATGCTTAAAAGCTGGGGCTAGTGTAGTTCATGTTGATTCATCACGTGGAATGGTTGATTGGGCAAAAGAAAATGTTGAAGCTAGTAAATTAAGTGATAGACCTATTCGTTATATTGTTGATGATGTAGTTAAGTTTGTAAAAAGAGAAATTAGACGTGGAAATAAATATGATTGTATTATAATGGATCCACCTAGTTATGGTAGGGGAGCTAATGGCGAAGTTTGGGATATAGAAAAAGATTTGGATAACTTGGTTAGTTTATGTGTAGAATTGCTTAGTGATAAACCTTTATTTTTCTTAATAAATTCTTATACAGCTGGTTTATCTAAAGAAGTATTAGTAAATTTGTATAAACTTCGATTTAAAAATTATAATGGTAAAATAGATTGTGATGAAATTGGACTTAGAATCGAAAAAAATAATTTAATTTTACCTTGTGGTATTTATGGGAGATTTATATTTGATGAATGATTTAGAAGTTTTATATGAAGATAATCATATAATAGTTGTGTTTAAACCTGCTAATGTTTTAAGTCAGGGTGATGCTACTTTAGATATTGATATGCTTACAATTATTAAAAAATATATTAAAGATAAGTATAAGAAACCTGGTAATGTTTATCTTGGACTTGTACATAGACTTGATAGGCCAGTTAGTGGTGTTATGGTGTTTGCAAAAACAAGTAAAGCTGCAGCTAGATTATCTAGTCAAATTCAAAAACATGAATTTAGTAAGCATTACTTGGCAGTTATAAATGGAATTTTACCTGAAAAAAATGGAGAATTTTTGGATTATTTACAAAAAGATAATAATGGTAATACACATGTTACTACTAGTGATAATGGTAAAAAGGCTATACTTAATTATGAGGTAATTGAAGAAAAAGGTAATTATAGTTTAGTTGATGTTAGTTTAGTAACTGGTAGACATCATCAAATACGTGTTCAATTTGCTTCTCGTGGTTATCCTTTGGTTGGGGATAACAGGTATGGGAAATTAGAGAGTATTGATATTTGTTTATGTAGTTATAAATTATCTTTTTTTCACCCAATTACTAAGGAAAAATTGACTTTTACAAGAATGCCTAATGTTAATAAAATGTGGGGTTTATTTAATATATTTAATCAAAAAAGCAATAAATAAAAAAAATAATTGCATTTATTGTTTTTTTTTGCTATTATTTAAATAGAATAAAATAAGGGAGATGGAAATATGTTTATTTTAGCATTTAATTTAAATTGGTTTACTACCATTCCTGGTATTCTTATATCTTTAGGTGTAGTATTACTAATAATTGCGTTTATTCTATTTATAGTTGGTGGTAAAAAGGCTAAAGTAGAAAATAAAGAGGATGAACCAGTAGTTAATGAACCAGTGGCAGAAACTGTTGATGTTCAACCAATCACTAGTACTGAAGTAGAATCTACTCCAGTTGATGTTAATAGTAGTGTTAATGTTGTTTCTGAAGAACCAAAATTTGAAGAAATTAGTTTTGGTACTCCTGGTGTTGATCCTATTAGTACAACTCCAGTTCAACAACCTGAAGCTCCTGTAACTATTGAAGAGCCTGTTGAAAATAAGATTGATGTTACTCCAGTTCAACCTAATGAGTTTGTATTTGATACTACTGCTCCAAGTAATGAAGTGCATTCTGCTCCATATGGTGGTACAAATCCAGCTGATACTATTGTTGTGCCAACTGAACGTGTTGAAGAAGCTAAACCTACTATTTATGGTGGAAATGATCCTTTAGAAGCTACACAAAATTTACCTAAAGTTGATGAACATCATGAATTATATGGTGGTGCAATTAATGAAGTAAAAATTGTTGAACCAATGAGTGAACCAGTTATTGAAGTTCCAGAGGTAAAACCTATTGAAACTGAAGTTCCTGTTCAAGAACCTATTTCAATTGAGATTCCTGCTCAACCAGTAGAAATTCCTAGTGTTAGTGAACCTACTATGGATATTCCAGCAGCACCAGTTGAAATACCAACTACACCAGTTGAAGAAACAAAGCCTAGTGTAGAAGAATTATAGAATAATTGAACTTTTATGGTTCTTTTTTTTGCAAAAAATTAGGTAATTTACTCTATGTTAATAGCAACGTTAAATTTAGAGATAACGTCCCGTAAGAGCTTGTTATCTCTTTTTAAATGGAAAATCCCGTAAAATAAGGAAA
>CAKPAQ010000010.1 GCA_934133015.1 uncultured Bacilli bacterium
CACTGGCACTGTAGCATTTAAACTAAATAGAAAGTTTTCCATTAGTTAAAATTCACACCTTCTATGATATTATTAAACGATTATCCATATTGACTATATTAATTTTTAATACTATAATTATATATAGATTAAAGGAGGTATTAATATGTCACTAAATTTTGATATTCCACAATACTATTATTTTCAAGCAGGTAATGATTATCTAGGTAGTCGCAACGGTTTGAACTTCAAGATAACTTGCTCCGATAGTTTAAATATAGAACTATATCATGGTACAAAGTGCTACGAACTTAGCAAACCATACTTACAAGAAACTTTTGAAAAAAGTTCTAAAGGATATTCAAGTTTACTTGAATGGCTTGAAAGTAAATATCTTGAACATCAAAACACCGAATTTTATAGTACAAGAATATCTTTAAGGTAATGATAATCATAGGTCGAAAAAGTTCGACCTATGTTTTTTAAATACAGTTTAAATATTATAGTTTACCATGAAAAGTATCAGCACCTAAGAATTGCTTAAATAGTGTTTCAACTTCATCGCCTTGTTTTATAACGTTTTTACGTTTGTTAAAAGCACTTTGGAATCTTTTGTTAAGTTGTTCATTAATTTTAATAGCCAACTCTAATTCTTCCATGTTGCAGTTTTCTGCTAGACCGATTACATTTTTCATAGCATTCATATAAGTTTCAACGGCATCTTTGAAGTTATAGTTGTCACCTTGTTGGTCTTTTTTAATGTCATTATCTTTTTTGTCACCAAAAAGTCTTTGAGTAGCTTCAACCTTTTCTCTAGAAGTAGTGATAAGTCTTTTAGCTTCTTGGTCGATAGGTTTATCGTAGAAGTATTCAGGACCTAGACCATATAGTCTAGCTAACTTTTCTTGATTAGCTCTAGACATTCTACCGCCAGCACCATTTTCCCAGTTAGATATAGAAACTCTACTAACTCCTAAACGAGTAGCAATCTCATCTTGAGTGCAACCGTAAACCTCTCTCATGTACTTTAAATTGTTTGGAATTCTATCTTTTTTAGGCATAACCAAACACAACCCTTCCTTTATTAATTTTATTTAAAAGTATACTATCATATCATATTAAGATATTCAAATATACTAATAATGCTTATAATATTTACAAAAAAATTACACTTTGATATATTGTATCAAGTATTTAACAATTAAACTAGTCATTCCATAATAATTATAACATTATATTAGAACTTTGTCAACTATATTATCAAAAACTTTTTAAAAATTTTCCTTTCAATACTAAGTTATCATAATGCTGTGCAAACTATAGTATATATTCTCAATTTACAAAAATTCCTTTTTTGAGATTTTAAACATTTTTTTACATTGTTAATAACTTCAAAAAAATTAAGGAAACGATAATATATCGTTTCCTTTTTCAACGCTTTACTACATTAGATAAGAAAAATCATTACACATAGTTCCAAAATTTCTTATACCACGGCTAATAGTTTTCTTCATATGTCTTCTCTGTCTTGGAGTAGTTCCAGATACTACATAACATACAGTACCTATTGCAGAACCTATTAATACGCCTTTTGCTACTGTTTTTATATTCATAAATAAAAGCACTTCCTTTTTTGTATTGTTTTATATAAATATTATATCCATATTTAAAAGATGTATTATAGGAACTTTATTTCATCATTTTCATTCTAAATTTGGTAGTACATTTTTTAGATACTTTCCAGTATAAGATTTTTCACATTTTGCAACATCTTCTGGAGTTCCAGTTACTACAATGTTTCCGCCTAAGTTTCCACCTTCTTCACCTAAGTCTATAATATAGTCACAAGATTTTATTACGTCAAGATTGTGTTCTATTATCAATACGGTGTTACCGTTATCTACTAGAGTGTTTAGTATATCTATTAGCTTGTGGACATCTGCGGAGTGTAAACCAGTAGTAGGCTCATCTAGTACATAGATGGTCTTTCCAGTAGAACGTTTTGAGAGTTCGGTTGCTAGTTTTACTCTTTGAGCTTCACCACCAGATAGGGTAGTGGAACTTTGACCAATCTTGATATATCCCAAACCGACACTTTGTAGAGTATTTAGTTTACGAGATATCTTTGGAACGTTAGCAAAAAATTGCACTCCTTCATCTATGCTCATATCTAGTACGTCGTATATGGATTTACCTTTATAATGGATATCTAAAGTTTCACGATTATATCGTTTTCCATGGCATACCTCACAAGGAACGTATACGTCTGGTAAGAAGTGCATTTCTATCTTTATAATTCCATCACCTTGACAAGCCTCGCATCTGCCACCCTTGGTATTAAACGAAAATCTTCCTGCAGAGTAGCCTTTAGCTTTACTATCTGAAGTTTGTGCAAAGATTTCTCTAATGTCAGAAAAAACTCCAGTATATGTTGCTGGGTTGGAACGTGGAGTTCTTCCTATTGGTGATTGGTCTATTACTATAATTTTATCTAAGTTTTCTGTTCCTCTTATCTCTTTAAAGTCTGATGCCGTTTCTTTGGCTCTATTTAGTACGTTGGATAGATGCTTTGCTAATATTTGATTTACTAAACTGGATTTTCCTGAACCAGATACTCCAGTAACGCATACCATCTCACCTAGAGGAATACTCACGTCTATATGTTTTAGATTGTTCGCATAAGCATCTACTATTTCCAAATAGTTTCCGTTGCCTTTTCTCCTAGAGGTTGGCACTGGTATGGATTTCTTTCCACTTAGATACTGTCCTGTAATAGAATCCTCACATTTTAAAAGTTCTTGTGGAGTTCCAGTAAATATAATTTCACCACCATATACTCCAGCACCTTTACCAACGTCTACAACGTAGTCGGCACTTTTGATAGTATCCTCATCGTGTTCTACAACTATTAGAGTGTTTCCAAGGTCACGAAGTTTTTTTAAAGTTGCGATAAGTTTATCGTTGTCACGTTGATGTAGTCCAATACTAGGTTCATCTAATATATATAGTACTCCAGTTAGATAAGAACCTATTTGAGTAGCTAATCTAATACGCTGACTTTCTCCACCCGAAAGCGTTCCTGAACTTCTTGCAAGACTTAAATATTCTAAGCCTACATTCTTTAAAAAAGATAGTCTTTCTTTAATCTCTTTAACTAATCTTTCTGCGATTATAGTATTTTTTTCATTCATTTTTAGATTTTCAAAGAAATCAAGAGCCTCTATAATAGACTTATTACAAAGTTCATCAATATTTATGCCTCCAACAGTAACCGATAGAACTTCTTTTTTTAATCTTTTGCCCTTACAAGTAGGACAGATTATCTCCTTCATATGTTTTTTTAATTCTTCTTTAGAGTAATCACTTTCAGTACTGCTATAGCGTCTTTTTATATTATTTACAATGCCTTCAAAAGTGGAGTATCTATATCCACCACCAAAGCTATCAATAACGTCTATGCGAAGTTTTTCGCCATTAGTTCCATATAAAAAGATATCTAATACTTCTTTAGGTAAATCTTTAATAGGAGTATCTAAAGATATTCCATACCTAGAGGCTATTGCTTTATAGTACATCATGGCAACAGAATTTTCACCTAAAGAGTTCCAACCACTAACACATATACCACCATCTGCTATAGATTTATTTCTATCTGGAATTATGGTATCAATGTCAATTTCCTCAAAAACTCCAAGACCTGTACACGTTTCACACGCTCCAAATGGACTATTAAATGAGAACATTCTTGGTGTAAGTTCTGGTATGGATATATTATGCTCTGGACAAGCATAGTTTTGTGAAAATAACATTAGTTCGCCACCTATTACATCTACTATGACTAATCCGTTGGCGTAGTTCAATGCAGTTTCTATACTTTCTGCTAATCGTGATTGTATACCATCTTTTATAACTAGTCTATCAACGATTATTTCTATATTATGCTTTTTGTTTTTATCTAGTTTTATATCTTCTGATAAGTCATATATAGTATTATCACAACGCACACGAACGTATCCTGAACGTCTTGCCTTGTCCAACTCTTTTAGATGTTCTCCCTTTCTTCCACGAACGATAGGAGCTAGTATCTGTATTTTTGAACCTTTATCTAAAGACATAATGGTATCTGTTATATCATCTATGGTTTGCATGGATATCTCTCTATTACATATTGGACAGTGTGGAATGCCCGTTCTAGCATATAAGAGTCTTAAATAATCATATATTTCTGTAACCGTTCCAACCGTGGAACGTGGATTCTTAGAAGTCGTTTTTTGGTCTATAGATATGGCAGGGGATAAGCCTTCTATACTATCAACGTCTGGTTTACTCATTTGACCTAAAAATTGTCTTGCATATGATGATAAACTTTCCATATATCTACGTTGACCATCTGCAAATATGGTATCAAATGCTAG
The DNA here is from genome assembly GCA_934133015.1 of uncultured Bacilli bacterium. Classification (GTDB taxonomy): domain Bacteria; phylum Bacillota_I; class Bacilli_A; order RF39; family UBA660; genus Alloscybalousia. Next base: position 4,395 of record CAKPAQ010000010.1, read on the forward strand.
TGACGATTTCCCCGAACCAGATAAACCTGTCATTACTGTTAAACTATCTCTTGGAATTTCTAAACTTACATTCTTTAAATTATGTTCTCGAGCACCTTTTATTATTATTTTATTATTCTTCATTATATATCAACCTTTCTTTTTATGTATTATTGACTTAATGTATAAATTATATCATGATATTTTTTTATTTACAATATCTAAAAATTTTTTGAACTCAAAATAGTGCATCAATATGATAATATAATTACGTTAAACTTATATTAAAGTTGAAAAAAACTAAATAATATGTTATAATATTAGTGAAAGGAAGGTGTTAATTATGCCAATACCACAAAGTAAATATTATACTGCTGATGAGTTCTTCAAAATTATTCAAGAAAGTAATGAACGCTTTGAATTAAGAAACGGTGAAATAATCGCCATGAGTTCACCCAGTACTATTCATCAAGAATTAGTAATGCAATTATCATGGAGCATTAACAATTATATAAAATCTAACCATGGAAAGTGTAAGGTCTTTCCTGCTCCATATGATGTCAAGTTAGATGATTACAATGTTGTTATTCCAGATGTGTCTATTATCTGCAACCCATCTAAAATTGATAGTAAGTGTTGTAATGGTGCTCCAGATTGGATAATAGAAGTAGTATCTAGCAATTGGAAAGATGACTATATTAGAAAGCTTAGTCTATATGAAAAGTTTGGTGTTCGTGAATATTGGATAGTAGACCCTGGTAAACATACTACATTTGTTTATTTTTTTGAAAATAGTAAAATTACTGGCTTTTATGATTTTTCAAAAACTATTCCAGTAAGTATATATAAGGATAAACCTATTCAATTAGAAATAAATATAGCTAAGCTACTTGAATTATAGTAACAAAACTATCTTTTTATAATTTGTCTTTAATTAGTATTAAATTAATTCGGTCGCCTAAGACCGTACGTCAAGCGTATAATAAGAACCCCCTTGGTGTTTTACACCAAGGGGGTTCTGTTTGTCAATTTTGCGGAACGCATAGCGTTCTGCAAAATTGCTCTAGGGGTCTGGGGCAAGACTGCCCCAGTCTGTTGGGGAGTTTGAGGGGATAGGGCGACGCCCTGTCCCCTCATTGCCGTAGGCATTGTTATTGTTCTTCGTCTAGTTCTTGCAATATCTTTTTAGCATCTTCGATATTTTTTTGCGATACTTTCGGTCGCCTAAGACCATACGTCAAGCGTATAAAAATAAAAATACCGTCTAAGGTTTAGTTTTTAGACGGTTTCTTTTTTTAATTGGTATATGTATAATAAAACCCTTGCTTGTTGTTCGTCGTCAAGTCCATTAGTTGCAGTTACTATTGCTCTTTGGGTATCATTAAGCGAAATTTCTTTATTTTCCTTGGTTTCATTGCTTACTATTGGGTTATTATGTTCTACAATGCTATCTTTTACACTCTGGTCTATATTGTTTGGTAGGTTCTTCTTTTCTTCACGTCCTAGTATGTAATCTGTACTTACATTAAAGTAGTCTGCTAATTTTTCAATGCTTTCTACTGATGGTTTTGAACCACTTTCAAGATTATTTATAAAACTTTTTGATAGTCCTATTTTTCTAAATACTTGTGTAGGTGTTGTTTTCCTTTCTCTTGAAAGATTTTTTATTAATATTGCCATTTGGTTGTTGTTCATAAAATGTAATCTCCTCTTTTGTTTATGTTAAACAAAAATTCTTAAATTTACTATTGGCAATTCTTAGATTTAAGAATATAATATAAAACATAGAAAGCACAATGGAAAGCAGAAAAGAATTAATAATTAGTTTCTTTATTTCACATTAAAATGTTTTTTTAATCTGTTGATTATAAAGATAACTATAATCCAAAAGATTGATATAGGATTAGCTAATCCTTGGAACATTTCTAAAAGAAAGTTTTCAAACATGGATATCGCCTCCTTTCACTTATTGTATTTAATTTTTATCTGCAAACTAAGTGCTTTCTAAGATAATCAGTATTGACAAAGAAATATGATATTGATAAGCCTCCTTTTTTTACATGTATTTAATTTTGATTTGGTAACTAAATTATATCATTTAAAGAAAGGATTGTCAAGACTGGGTATCGACAAAAAAATCAAAACGTTTTGAAAGTAAAACTAATCCCATTTATGAAAGAAATGAAAGTAATGATTTTAATTGTGGGTTACGAAAGAAAAACAGGTGAATTTGTTCCAGAAGGTTCAAATACTTCGCTATCATATGATAATGTAATGATACATATCTTAAATGATGATTGTGGTGTAGATGGCTTTGTTGGTTCTAGTTGTGAACAACTAAAAGTAAAGGTTAAAGACGTTCCTAGAGTATTCGGCTGTACTTATGAGGAACTATTAGAGTATCTAAACTCTCCAGTAGAGTTAAGATACTCCTTAGTTAGTGGTAGACCAGTACTAAGCAAAATTGTCAAGGCGAATGCTCAAAAGGATTCTAACCTTGATGATAAGGGTAAAAAGTAATGTTAGATACAGTACTTATACTAATATTATTAATATCTCCAATATTTACAATTGCATATTGTAAACGTACCATAGTAGAATATAATCATATGAGCGAATACCTTAATAAGACGCTCAATTCTGTACTTGATGAGTTAAAAGAAATACATTCAAAGGTCCTTGATGATATTCCACTAGAAGATTATGAAGATATTAAAGAAATTGAGGTGTAAATTATGACTTTACAAACCTTTATTGATTTTTTTGCAAGTTATGGGGTCTATATAACTTCTGCATGGTGTGTATTTTATATGTATCTGGAACGTAAGAATAAGAAAGACTTTCAAAAAGAACGTGAAATGATAATAAAAATACTTCATGATGACTATGATATAGACTTCAAAAAAGATATTGTTTCAAAGTTCCAAAAAGATATAAAGAGGACTTAACAATGAGCATAAATCTCCCAGAAGTAACTACTGTTACTACTAACGTTATTACTAGCAAGTCTACAGAAACAACTTTAACGATTGGATATAGTGAAAAGATAATCAATTCATTAAATGATGTAAACATTCATTTAGGAAATATTGAGGCTCTTGGAAAACTGTTTTTACAGTTAGCTATATTATACATAACGTTTAAAGGGCTGTATTTCATAGTGGATAAAGTATTTTTTAGTGGTGTGTAGACTACTTTAAAATATATATTAATTAAGAAAGGGGATAAATCTAATGAATGAAACTGCTGTTACTCCATTAGTTGATTTTAGCGGTGTTGATTTTACTATCGTTTCTGGTGGTATTAGTTCAGCTATTCCTAGTGTGCTACCAGTTATATTAACTATTGTAGGTATTAGAAAGGTCATTTCATTCGTTATGGGTATGCTTAGAGGTGCTTAATTAAAATTGAATACCTTTGTATCCGTATTAACGAATGGATTGATGCGCTGAACAAAACAGTTTAAGGACTTAAGATATTTTATCTTAAGTCCTTTTTTAAAAGAGGTGTTTTAAATGAGCTTTAAAAAATATGTTTTTTCAATGGTAATATGTGCAGTTACCATATTTGTTATGATGTTTGGTGCTTTTGTGCCTATCAAATCTTATGCTGATGTGGATTGGTCACTTCTTAAAGCTGTTAAAAGTGATGGAGGTGGTTTTGATTGGTCTGGAGTGACTATTATGCCTCATAATGTTTCTTTTACTTGGTATGAGTCTAGGCGTTATCATTATCAGTGTATTAGATGTGATAAGTATGAAGTTACTTCTATTACAAATGATTATATATATCTAACGTTATATAACTATACTTCTCAAAGTTATTGTTTTAGTACATATTATGACGAAAAGCCACGTGAAAACGGCTCTCGTACTTCTGGTGAAAGATATAATTTAAGAATGTTTAATAATGCTAATGTCTATTATTATTTTTCTAAATTTGTAAAGATTGACGCAAATTCTTTGCTAGATATTTTTTTAGGCGATATTTTAGGTACTAAAGAACTTTTTTCCGATACTATTGATGAGGTTTCTAACTCTCCAGTTGGCAAGTTTTTTACTAATTTAGGTAACAATTTTAGGGATTATGTTAAGACAACACTTGGTATTACTGATGAGGATACTTTATCAAATGTAATAACTGAAATCAGTACAGATAACTATATAAGTGATGTTTGGAATAATGTTCCTGAGAGGACTAAAAAGAATATTCAGCAAACTTATTCAAATTTGAAAACTTTTATATATAATAACGTTGATACCACACAAGATAGTGATGGAAAGTATCATTATATAGTTAAAACTTATGATACTGTCACTAATACATATCCAAGTTACTTTTATGATGATAATTATTTCTATACAAATATTGTAGCTAATGACAATAGTACTACAGACGATACAAATAATTGGCTACAGAAGATATATAATGCTATTATTGATTTGCCTAACAAGATTAAAAGCAATGTAACTACTAATGTTACTAATACATATAATTATCTATTCACACCTAGTGACGATTTTTGGAATGAGTGGGATTTGAAATTTAGCAATACTTTAAATGATAAATTTCCAGTTATTAAGCAAGTTGAAGATTTTACTAAAAATGTAGGTGACATTATTAATAGTTACTCGGAGGAAGATTTTTCAGTAGGTTCTATTAATGATTTCTTTGCGTTCGATAATGATACAGAACCAGAAGTACAAACTTTAAGCCTTGAAGATGATATTTCAAATGTAGAAACGTCTTACACTGGATATATACCTAAAATATCTATTGATTTAAGTAAAATTAAGCTAATGGGATATCAATTAGGTGATGGAAAAGTTATAGTTATGGATTTTACATGGTATTTGAAATATCGTCCTTTAATATTTACTTTGATAATAGTTATTAGTTATACATGGTACATTATTAGTTTAGGTAAATCTTTGCCACGTTTGATAGGCAATGTTGCAGATGTTTTTGACTATAGGCAAGATGTAGAAGTTGCTAACTCTATAAATGAATACAACGAAAGTGAGTATTATTTTTCTGAGTTGGCTAAAAATTCAAAGGAGTGATATATATGATTGTAGGATTAATACTTACATTTATATTTAATATTTTAATTATGCTTATTGGAGTAGTTCCAGATTTAACTTTTAGTGCTGACTTCATATCTAATTTTGATATTATTTTGTCAGTACTTACTGAAATGGTTCAAATAGTAGCATTTTTTATTCCTCTTAATGCTTTATATATGCTATTTTTAATTAAAATATCAATTGATGTATTTAGAATAGCATGGGCTATATTCTTAAGAATTAAATCTTTTATTCCAACGATTGCAAGTACTTAAGGGGGTGTTTATATGAATTTAATGTTTTCTCTTATGTTACCACTTCTTGAGATGATATTAAAAGCGTGTTTGTTTATAATCGTCATTATATCACCTATTTTAGTATCTATCTTGGTTCATTATTTAATCTATTTGAAAAAGGGCTATAGAATGAAAAAGAGGTTTATCGTTAATACTGAGCATAAATCTAGTTTCTTTCATAGGCTCTTAATAGAATTTCCTAACCGTTTTGTTTTGGATTTATTCAATAAAAATCCAAATGAATTTAATTACTATGGATTTTGGCTATTTGCTGGTGAACAAGGTAGCGGTAAAACTATTGCAGTTACTGAGTTTCTTCGCAGAATAAAAAAAGAATTTCCTATGGCTAATATTAAAAGTAATATTGAAGTCTTGTACTCAGATGATTATATAGACGATTTTAATGATATAGTTTTTCAATCTAATGGTGATGATGGAGAAATTGACTTTATAGACGAAATTCAAAATTGGTTTAGTTCTTCGGAAAGGTGTACCTTTCCTCCAGATGTTATTCAAGAAATATGTCAGCAACGTAAACAACATAAGATGATGATTGGTACTTCTCAATGTTTTAATCGTGTTTCTTTGCCTTTGCGTCAGCAAGTTAATTATCTTTGCTTACCTATTACTATTGCTGGTTGCTTAACAATTGTCCGAATATACAAACCAAAAGTTCGTGAAGATGGAAAGATTATAAAAAAGCGTCATTTCAAAACTTATTTCTTTGTTCATGATGATGAGTTAAGAAATTCATATAATACATATGAAAAAGTAAAAAGATTATCGCTTAAAGCTTATAAAGAACAAAAGGAACAAAAAGAATAATAGGGGTGGAGCGGTTGCAAACCGCCTCCGCCCGTCAGGGCGGGGCGGTGCAAACGCCCACCCCTATACTTGATATTACCGACAAAACGTACTCAAAATAAAAAAATATGGTTGTGGTTCTATGAATTATGAAGGTAGATATAATACTAAAATTAAAATTTATCCAGATAAATGTTTTAAAGCTACTTATTGTAATAAATGTATATTTTCAAATGAAAATATACAAGTATCACATCAGTGTAATAATATTGAAATTGGAAATTTAGAAAATGAAGATAATGGAATATATCAAGATTGGGAATTTTCTTTAAAAGATTGGTGTATATATCCTTATGGTTGGGATACTGCTTTAAGTTTAAAAACAGAAAAAGAAGAATTTGAACAATTAGAAAATATTACTGCTGAAGAACTTATTTCGATGGGAATATATACTTTTGAAGATTTTTTAAAAAGAAATCAAAATAACAATAAAAAAGAAAAAAAATCTAAAAATAGTGCTATTAATTTAGAACGTTCTTTAAAACGTGCTAAGGAAAAAATTTTTGATATGGCGTATATCAATGAATTTAAGTACTTTGTAACCGTTACTTTTGATACACAAAAGGTTGATAGTTCTAATGCTATTGAAATTATGAAAAAATTGCGTAGTTGGTTGTGTAATCAAAAAAACCGTTTTGGCATGGAATATATATTAGTTCCAGAGTATCATAAAAAAAATGATAAAATACATTGCCATTTACTTATTACAGATTATCCAATTGAGTTACTTGAACACGCTCAAAAGCATTATAAAGGTGGGGAATTAGTGTACAATAAAGATGGTACTCCACAATTGATGTATACAAGTAGGGGACAACCAATATATAACATGAAATCATGGAAATACGGTTTTAGTACTTGTATTCCAGTTTATAAGGCAGTGAATCAAAGTAATATCAAACTTGCACATTATATTACTAAGTACATGACGAAAGATTCTCACAAAATTTTCGGTAAATTTTATTGGTCTAGTAAAGGACTTAAACGTAATGTTGATACTGAATATTTTATGAGTGATTATAATAGTTTATCTTTAAAAGAATATGAAATTCCAAACACAAATATTAGATTGAAGTATGATAGTCAGTTCAATTATATTGTAGGAGGTGGAAATGATGAAAAATAAAAATTTCATTTATGATGATATTGATGGTCAACAGAGTTTAGAAGGTTTGAGCATTACTGTTAATGTTCCAATAGACAAGCCTAAGCCTATTAAAGAACCAGTTGAACATTTATCTTGTTATCCTAAGTACATAGATAAAAAGTTTAAAGTTGTTTTTAATGATAAATTGGAAAAAGAATATAAACGCTTTCTTTATGAGCAGTATTTTAAAAATCAAAAATAAAAAAAGTAAGGGGATTTAAATATGACTAAAAAAGAAAAGTTGCTACTTTGTGAGTATCGTTATCAAAAGTTATGTAGGGTTGAAAATGATAAGGTTGAAAGCTATAACCAACTTTGTATGCACATGGATAATCATGGTTTACTTAGTTGTCACTTGTATGATGTTATATATGAACAGTGTTTTAAGTCTGTTATGCGTGATATCTTTGAATTATTAAAATTAAAATAAAGATAAAAGGGGAGTAATTAAAATGGTTGAGGTAAAATTTATCAACTTTAAATGTGCAACTTGTATATGTGCTAATTGTATAAGGAATAATGAATGTGCTGTTAATACAGAAAATCAAGGTATGATTGGAATGTGTGATTTTTGTAATTACGAAAATTATGCTGGATTAGACGAATGTCCATTCAATTCAATGATTTTAAAGAAAAGTAAAAATAGAAAGGAAGATTAACTATGAATGATGAGCAAATTCTATTAGATGATTTAAATGCATTTGAAGATTTTATGGAAAATGCAGACATTGAGGAAATCAAAAAAGAACATGGTTTAAGTTCTAATAAAGATTATTCTTTTAATGATGATATTTTTAATTCTTTAAGTGATTTACTCGAAATATCAAAGCGTTTTGCAGATGGTCTTTATGATTTCAAACAATATCTAAAAAAAGAAAAAGAAAAGGAAATTTTAAAGAAAAATGAGGAAGATTAATGGATAATAAAAGAAGAGTTGTGATAATTATTAGTAAATGTGATTTGAAGTTTATTAATAGTTATATTAGTTATAAATATGTTGATACTCAAACTATTAAGAATATTCTAATAAATTTTGATTGCCCTTTCTCTGCTTTCGATAACGTTGGTTGGGTTGAAAAGGTTTCTTATAGTGTTAGATACTAATAATCTTTATGTTTATGATTGCGGTTGGATTAATTATATTGAATGTTTATAAAACTAGGAGGAATAAAAAATGATTGGTGATAATAAGAAGGTAGAATTTACTTTAGATGAGTTAGATGAAATATCTTGCGTTCTTGGTCTAGAGATATTCAAAGAAAAAGAAATCTTATATAGACTTGAATGTTTTTTAGACAATGAAGCAATTTGCTCCAGCAACACCTATTTAGAAGTATCTAGTAAGGTTAAAATGCTTGAGAATATTTATAGTAAGTTACTAAAACTAAGGACTATTTTAATTATAGTATTAATAATTTTAATACTATGTAATCTACCATTATTTTAAGTGATGGGCTATAAAATATCTAGGGAAGTACTAAAAGTATATTTTTAATAATTACGTTAAATATAAGTTTAACGAAATTATATTAATTTTCTTAGATAGTGTAGAAATTTTATTTTTTTTCTACACTATCACATTTCTATTTCATATTATTTATAAACAACATAGCACTGGAGCAGTCCTTAAAGGTATCAACATAACCCCAAATATCCCATTTGCTTGAAACTTTTTCCCATACTTGAAAGCCATCACAACAAACAAGTATTTTATATCTTAAATCTTTGTATATACACTCTTTCATTTTTAATTACTTTCTTTTTTCTTTAGATACTGTTTTAAATCATAAATACCATCTGCAAGTCTGCGACTAACTTCAATTAAGTCACTCAAAGTATCTAGATTATTATAATCATATTTACCACTAACTAACTTATTAAAAGTCTTAGTAAGATAATCATAATTAGATAGTAAATCATTATTAATACATGAATTATCATAAGCAAACAAGCAGCCTTTACTCAAAGAAGAACTTTCAAAACTAATAGAACATACATCCTTAAAGGTTAATGTAGGTTTATCTGGATTTATATTAATCTCAAGAGCCATATTATATGAAACATCTTTTTTTGTGTTTTCTTTTATTTGCTTAGGTTCTATAACATTAGAAACTACATCATTTTCTTTAACTTGAACTTCCCTATTTTCTTTTATTTCCTTAGATTTCTGTTCTAACTCTTTAACGGTAGTTTTTTCGATATCAGTGGTTTGCACAAGTTCAGTGCGTTCCTCATCTGTTAAACGACTAAGACAATAAAGTTTTTTAATTCCAAATTGTGCACTCGAGTGCACAAAATCACTTGAAAGATTTTCAGCAATAGAAATATAATTATATGCTTGTCTACGCTTAATATTAAAGTTTTCTAAGCAATAATCCTCAAAAGTGTTATATCCAAGTGTTTTATAGTGCTTGTTATCTCTAATAGACTTTAAATCAACACAGATTTCATATAAAGTCTTTTCAACGATAGCAAAGTTATCACAAATGCGGTTATGGATTTGTTCAGCACTCTCTACTATTTCACCTTGTACGACTTCAACTACTGGATTTAAATAAGTTTTATAAAATCTTAAGTGATAAGCATTTTCAAGCCTATAAACACACTCCAAAGGCAAAGAAGAAATATCTAAACCAGAACAACGAACCATATTATCATAAGCAATAATATATTGTCCATAATCATCAGAAAACAAATCAAATGGAATAGATGAAACACCACCCGCCATATGTTTAGAAGTAACATAAACAGAATCAAAAGTAACTTTTACTATCTTAGAATTACCATAAGAGCCAAGTTCAAAAGAGGGATACTGTTCTTTTAAGAAAAAATTTGACTTAGTAGTCAAACCATGTTCTTTTTTGATTTCCTCAATGTCTGCATTTTCCATAAAATCTTCAAATGCATTTAAATCATCTAATAGAATTTGCTCATCATTCATAGTTAATCTTCCTTTCTATTTTTACTTTTCTTTAAAATCATTGAATTGAATTGAATTGAATAGACATTCATCTAATCCAGTATAATTTTCTTAATTACAAAAATCACACATTCCAATCATGTAGGGTTCACAATGATGTGAGGCACGATTTATGGTAATTAAGTAAATATTGTTTAGGGAAAAGCCAGCCAAGAGGACGCATAAGAAAATTATTATATTTTTTAAGATGCACCTTCAATTGATTTTTAAAATCATTAAAAGAATAAAAAGTATGAGTAGCATAAAAATATTCGTTAAGTTTTTTTCAAACATACTAAGTTTGTTCTTTTTGTT
>CAKPAQ010000011.1 GCA_934133015.1 uncultured Bacilli bacterium
ATCTAGAACTGCTATAACAGCATGTAAAATCTTAAAAAATAGTAAGAGTATTGATGAAAACTTTTTAGTTGTCATTTCTTGTATAGGTGCTTATTTAGTTGGTGAACATATGGAAGGATTAATGGTAATTATTCTATATGAAATAGGAAAAATATTAGAAGAAAAGGCAATTAATAATACCAGAAGATCAATTAAAGAATTAATGGATATTAAACCAGAATATGCCAATTTAAAAGTTAAAGAAGGTCTTGTTAAAGTAAGTCCTGAAGAACTTAAAATTGATGATATTATTGTAATTAAACAAGGTGAAAAAGTTCCTATTGATGGTATTGTTATAAAAGGAACTGCTAAAATAAATACATCTGCATTAACTGGAGAAAGTGAAGAAAATGAAGTAGCTGAATCATCTACTATTTTATCAGGAAGTATTTTAACCAGTGGTTTAGTTGAAGTAAAAGTTACTTGCCCATATGAAAATAGTACTGTAAGTAAAATACTAGAATTAGTAGAAAATGCAACTGATAAGAAAGCTAAAACTGAAACATTTGTGTCTAAAATGGCTAAAATCTATACACCTGTAGTTATTGGTTTAGCTATAATTGTAGCTATTACTTTACCACTATTTACTAATTTAACTTATAGTGAAAGCTTCTATCGTTCATTAATATTCTTAGTAATATCATGTCCATGTGCGATAGCTATTTCAGTTCCACTTAGTTATTTTTCTGGAATAGGTGCTGCTTCAAAAAGAGGAATTCTAATAAAAGGTAGTAATTACCTTGACAGTTTAAAAGATGTAAAAATGATTATCTTTGATAAAACTGGGACAATTACTACTGGTTCATTTAATGTTAAAGAAATAAATACTTATGATAAAAAGTATAGTAAAAAAGATATATTAGATTTAATAGCTAAAGGAGAAAGTTTCTCTAACCATCCTATAGCCAAATCAATATTAAAAGAAATTAGATATGAACTAGATTTAACTAACGTAAATAATTATGAAGAAGTAGCTGGTAAGGGTATCAAATATATGTTAAAAGATAAAGAAGTCAAAATTGGTAATAGTGACTTTGTTAATTATAATGATACTACTGCGATTATTAATACTATATTATATTTAAGCTACGATGGTAAAGTTATAGGTAATATAGTAATAAATGATGGTGTTAAACAAGAAGCAATAAGCACAATAGCCAAATTAAAGAAAATGGGTATTAAAGTAGCTATGTTTACTGGCGATAATAATAAAGTAGCATCTGCCATAGCTGAAAAAGTGGGAATAGATTATGTAAAAGCTGATCTACTTCCTGTAGATAAATATAGTGAATTGGAAAACTTAATCAATAACAATAAACAAGAAAACTACAAAATAGCCTTTGTAGGTGATGGTATAAATGATGCCCCTGTTATAGCTAGGTCTGATATTGGTTTCTCAATGGGAAATTTAGGTCAATCATCAGCTATTGAAGCAAGTGATGTTGTTCTAATGACAGATGATTTAAATAGAATCGTAACATCACTAAAAATATCAGAAGTTACTAGACAAATAATCAAACAAAATTTAATCTTTGCTATTTCAACTAAAATTATTATATTACTATTGTCATTATTCGGTTTAGCAGGAATGTGGCAAGCAATATTTGCTGATGTTGGAGTAACTTTAATAACTATTCTAAATACAACTAGAATTATTAAAACTAAGAAGTTTTATTAAAAATATGATGACTTATTTCCAAAAATGTACTATTATATAGCTATAAAAAATGTTAAAATATAGTTAGGTGAATATTATGAGAAAATTTAGAACTGCTGTTTTATTAGTACATGGTTTTGCAGGTGGCGTTTATGATGCCGAATATTTAGATCATAGATTAGAGTTAATTAGTAAATATGATGTCTATACTTTTACTTTACCAGGTCATGATGGTGATACAAGTAAAAAAATAACTGCTGCATCTTGGATCAAAAAAGCAGAATCAGAGGTAGAATTTTTAATAAATAATGGTTATAAAAAAATCTATGTTATAGGGCATAGTATGGGTGGTGTCATAGCTACATATCTTGCTTCAAAATATAAAGAAATCAAAAAATTAGTATTAGTTGCACCAGCTTTCCATTTTATATCATATGAAGGGGACAAAATAAAACCATTATCTGCATTATCCAAAACACCTAAACTTATTGAACAATATGGTATCAAGCTTTTAACATCAAGAATGACTAAATTACCAGCTAATGCCATAACTGAATTTATAAACTTAGTAAAAAAATATCAAAAAATACCACAAAAGGTAACAATACCTACTTTAATACTTCAAGGAACTAGTGATAACGTTGTCCCACCAACTACTCCAGAGTACGTCTATAGTAATCTTTCTTCTAAAAGAAAAAAAATAATTTATTTAAAAGGTATAACTCATGATGTATTTAGGGAGTCAAAGAAAAAAGAAGCCTGTGATATTATTAAATCATTTTTAAGAAAAACTAGTAGTGTTAAAAAATATCAAAGTGAAATATAATTTAAAATTAAGAAAATAATGACATAATTGTTTAAAATATGCCTAATTATTTTCTTTTTATTTTGTCTTTTTTTATTAGATAAAGTAGATAGTTTTATTAGATGACTCTGTTTATTTACAAATATTATTCAGATATGATAACATTATGTTAATTGATAATAGCAAAGATATAAATCACTGCACAAATGAAGCATTAAGAAAAATAAAAAGGAGATAAGTTATGAATATAAGAGAGCAATTAAAATATGTAGTAGAAAGTAGTGATTATGTAAAAATTAATAACACTAATTTATGTAATTTTATAAATAATTTAGGAAAACCAAATTATCAACATTGGTATAATTTTACTTCTTTAAATTTAAATGAAAATGAAAAAATAATTTTAGCTTTTATAATAGAAAGTTTGAATTTTTGTTTTTGGCAAAAGCCAAAATTTCAAATTGAATATAAAGGTAATATGATCAAGGGCTCTGAAGCATTATTTTATTCAATTATAAAAGAAGTAGAATCAAATAAAAATTTTCTAAATATTGAATCTTTAAAAGAATTAACCAAAGATAATTTTGAAAAAATATTTTATTCATCTAATAGTAAGATATCTTTACTTGATTTGAGATATGATCTTTTTGAAGATACTATTAATATAATATATAATAAAGGTAAAAATTTTTTTGACGAACTATTTAATAAAAAATCAGATGTTGAATTATTAGAATATATTGTATCAGAATTTAAATATTTTGATGATAGTAGTATCTATAAAGGTAAAAGAGTAGAATTTAATAAACGTGCTACTTTGCTTGTTAATGACCTATATTATATGTCATCTACCATACATAATAATTTAAAAAATGTTGATAATTTAACAGGATGTGCTGATTATGGTATACCAAGAACTTTAAGAACATATGGAATTTTAGAATATAATGATGAATTATCTAATATTGTTGATAATGAAATAGAGTTAAAACATGATAGTAATATGGAAATTGAAATTAGAGCTAATATGCTTTATGTATTGGAATTAATTAGAGAAAAATTAGAAAATAAAGGTATTAAAATTAATTCTGTAGAGTTAGATAATGTTATTTGGCAGATGGGAGCTAAGAAGAAAAATGTAAATCCATATCATCATACAGTTACAATATTTTATTAGAAGCTATCTTTTAGACAAAGTAGATGCTAAAAAAACATTTTTCTATTTGTAGAGGTTTTCTAATAATCCTGAAATATCTCTTTTGACTACATAAATTAGAAGTTCATAAGTAATCATTACTACTAAAATAATAAAATCAAGAATAACTAAATTACCAGCTAATGACATAACTGAATTTATAAACTTAGTAAAAAATATCAAATTCCATTTGACTTTAAAAAATATTTTAGACCATTCCCATACCGTATATTTGTAATTAAGTAAAAGTTAAATTTCTGGGAGCAACTCTTTTAATTTTACAATTCTATCAGATAATAATATCTCACAATCTAAATTATCATGGTTTAATTGGTAGATTTGCTCTCGGCATTTTCCACATGGTGATATAATTTCATTGCCATTATAAACAGCTACTAGCTTTGTTATTTTTGTATCATTATTATCTAACATTTTTGCAATAGCAGCTGTCTCGGCACAAAAACCTACATTACAAGTTGTTTTTAAACATAAACCCGTATATATATTATTTTTGCTTGTGATACATGCAACAGCTACTTTACCATATGATGATTTGTTATTTAGAATTATTTCTTTTGATGATTTTTTTGCAAGTTTTAAAAGTTCTTCAAAGTTCATATAACTTCCTCCATACCCACATTATATCAAAAATAAATAAATAAAAATATATATTGAATGGTATTTTTTTAATAAATGATATATATGTTTTCTAATTGAATAAAATAGTAGAATAAAAAATAATTTTAAAAATGTGATATAATATGAAATATAAAGAGGATGAACTAATTATGGGACAAATTGAAAGAGAAATTAAATTGTTGAATGTTGATGTAATGAAAATTAAAAACACATTACATGAAAAAGGAATAGAACCAAAGGGAAAATATATACAAGATATTTATACGTATGATTTGTTAACTGTGGATGGTTTTTACAAAAAATATATTGATGAAATGATAAACAATAATGATAATAGAGGTTTTTTAAAATTGATTAAAGAGATAAAACCATGCTTTGATAAAGAGGATATTAAAACTATAAATGACGTTTTAGGCTGTGATGATATATTAGATTATATTAATAGTAGTAATTGTGATTATAATAAGCTACTATCTGAAAAATTAATAAAATTGATGGAAAAAACGGAAGATAATTTCAGCAAATGGATAAGATTAAGACAAACCGGTGATGAAACAACTATTACAATTAAAAAAATTGTTGATAGTAAAGGGGAATATGAACTAGATGCTGTTGAAGAATTGGAGTTTAATGTTCCTGACATTGAAACAGGTAAAGCATTTTTAGAGGATTTAGGCTACTTTTTTGCAAGACATCAAATAAAGATGAGAATTGCATATGATTATAAAAATACAGAAATTGTTATTGACAAATGGCCTATGTTAAATCCATACGTGGAAATTGAAGGTCCAACAGCAGATGAAATAAACGAGGCAGTAGAAATGTTAGGTTATAATGTAGAGGATGCAATTGTAATTAATACAGATGATGTTTATTTAAAAGCTGGGATAGATATATATGATAATGAACATAGTGATTTATCATATAGTGAGGATGAAAAAAAAGAAGTAGCAAAATATATGGAGTAATTTTATGAGTGCTTATGTAGAATTTGATTTAAGAAAATTTGAAGATAATTTAAAAGAATTAAAAACTAAAATTCCAAATGTTAAATTTATTTTTCCTGTAAAGTGTTGTAATAATGAAAAGGTTTTAGAACTTGTTTCAAAGTATGAATATGGTTTTGATATATCAAATATAAATGAGTACAATATAATAAAAAAGTATTTGAATGGACATTTTTTGAGTTGTAGTAGTCCAATGTCATATGAGTTGGAATCCATTAATTATAAAAATATAAAAATTGTAGCAAATAACTTAAGTTCTTATTTAAAAGGTAAGGGATTAAGAATTAATTTAAATGGCAATGAAAAATTTGATAAAAGCAGATTTGGCGAAGATTATACTCTACTAAGTAGTTCTATAAAAGAAGAATTGACCTATATTCATTTGCATAATTCTGATCATAAAGATAGTGAAAAATGTAATGACATATTAGATGAGGTAAAAAAAATTATATCTTCTTTTCCAAATTTAAAATGTATTGATATTGGAGGACATTTAGAAGATTTGAGCTTTAAAAATGGTATTGAATATTTGCAAGAAATGCGTAGCATCATACCAACACATATTGATATTATTGTTGAAGCAGGTGATTTTCTTTTTAAAGATTGTGGAAAATTATTTTGTGAAGTAATAGACGTAAGAGATAATAAAATAAGCCAAACTGTTACTTTGAATTTTTCTAAAATGGCAAATCAAAGATGGGCTTATCCCATTTATCATGAAGAAACAAAAAAAGAACTTGTAGATACTATTTTTTATGGTTGCTCATGTTGTGAAACAGATATTTATTTAGAAACTAAAGCAAGAAAATTAAAAAAAGGTGATAAACTAATGTTTCAAAATATTAGCCCATATTCGTACCAATGGGATACTGAATTTAATGGTATCAATAAAATTAGGTATGATTTCAAAATTTAATATTATTTGTTTTGATTAAGTAGTATACTTGCTATCATAATTGTTATATATATTTTTGATAAACGATATTAGATACTGGTTATTTACTGGTATCTTTTTGAAATGTTAAAATTATAAATTTTGAAAAAATTTTGCTTTTAGTTTATACTATAGTTATATGTATATATATAATAAAGAAGAACATACATATACTTTACTAGGTGATAATATGCTTAAAGTTATACTAAAAGTAATAGTAATATTCTTCTTTTTAATTTGTTTGATTACTTTAGATAAAGTAGATGCTAGAATAAATGAATTGCCATTATTCGGGAAAGTTATTTTTGTAGATCCTGGTCATGGAGGTAGAGACCCTGGTACTATGTATGGAAAAATAAAAGAAAAAGATATTGTTTTAGACATATCAATGATATTAAGAGATGAATTATCGAAACAGGGCGCTATAGTATATATGACAAGGGATTCTGATGAAGATTTATCTAGTAAGTGGGATAAAAAGAAAAAAAGAGGCGATTTGTACCGCCGTATTTTGATGTATAAAAAGTATAATGCCGACATGTATTTATCAATTCATATTAATCAATACAAAAATCCATCATGGGGTGGGATAGAAGTATTATATAATTCAATAAATCCTGAAAATAAGAAAATAGGTACTATATTAATGAAAAATTTCAAAAACGAATTTGGCACTAAAAGAAAATTAAAGACAACCGATTTATATATGTATAAAAATACCACTACTCCTGGTGTACTAATAGAATGTGGCTTTCTTTCTAATAAAAATGAACGCTACTTATTAAGACAAAAATCCTATCAAATTAAATTATCAAAATCTATAACTAATAGTGTAATAGAATATTTTAATAGTTAGTTTCCTTATGAATATAGGTATTAGGGTAGTAATGTTCTATTATTTGTCTATATGTATATCCTGATTTTGCCATACCTTCAGCTCCATATTTTGATAATCCTAAGCCATGACCATGCCCTCTAGTAGTAAAAGTAGTATAATCTTTTTCAATGCTGACAGAAAAATCATTAGAGTTTAAACCTAATCTTCTAGCCAGAATAAGACCATCATATACCTTATCATTGAACTTAATATATTGTACTCTATGACCAATGGTACGAACTAGTATTTGTACTTTACTTTTTTTAGTTATTTTAGTTTTCAACAACTTTGATAAATAAGAATTAGGTACAATTCTACGACTTACATAATCACCATTATCCCAATTACTATCGACACTTACTAGATAAGGATAAGCAAGTTTTAATACATTCTTAGAATCTTCTGTTTTCCCATTACTAGCTAAATGATAATAAGCATCAATATAATCACCATCAAACATAATTACTTCATCTCTAGTATCTGTAATAGCTTTTCTAATTTTATCTCTATATTCTTCATATTTATCTTGCCATAATTCTTTCAAATATTGTTGATTTCTAAATACTTGAGTAGCATTGTAATCCTTAATTTTAAGATTGTTTTTTAATCTTTTCAAAGCATAGGTTCTAGCTATTACTGCTTGAGCTTTTAATGCTTCTTCATGAAATATAGCGGGCATTTCTGCACTAACTACCCCAAAAATATAGTCTTCTAACTTTAATGTTTCAATAATACCATTACTATGATTTAAATCAACAAATTTTAAGCTATCATTATTTTCTTCCAATCTCTCTACAAATCGATTGTGATCACTATCATAATCACTAATGTCAATAGTAGCTAATACGATATCATTTATAACTATAGATATCCTACTACCATTAAAATGAATATCATTATTTTTTAAATAATTACTAATTTTATGATAAAAATTTAAGTCGTTTTCCCAATTACCTTGTTCAGTTAAATCTCTAGAAAATTCTTCTGTATTATTAAGATAAAGATATAAAATGTCTTTATTATCAACAGTTACTACCATATATTTATAAAACATATTATCACCTAATAGTATTATGGATGATAACATATTTTTAATACTATATTTTATAATAGTTAATTTATCCTTTAATATTTGTTGATTTTGTGTTATAATAGCGCACATAAAAAGGAAGGACCAATTTTATGAAAAAAAACAATATAAATAATTTACAATTTCATTTACCTAATTTTATTGATATCACTTTTTATGCCTTAGTTGAAAGCTATAATTTTGATTCATCATTTAAATATTGTTTAAGAACTGGTAAAGTAAAATCTATCGAAGAATCATATATGAATCTATCACAATCTTATCAAGAATTAGAAAATAAAGAATTTATTTATGCTGATTTAAATACCGATACTAAAGAAAAAATAGAAACTTATTTATTAAAAAATAAATCAGATATTATTAGTTGGATTACATCTAGCGATAAATTTATTCCTAGTTCAATTTATGATATCTATCTTGAAACATTAAGTAGTAAATTAACAGTTGTTGAAACTTTATTATTCAAAAACGGTAGTGAAAAAAATGCCCAATATAAAAAACAATTATAAAAGAACTAAAATTCAAAGTGTTTTAGTTCTTTATTTTTATCACAATCTCTACCAGTAACATAATTTAAATTACCTATTGTTTTTTTCAAATTTATCTTTTTATCATAATAAAAAAACTTATTCAATTCACTTATT
This sequence comes from uncultured Bacilli bacterium, assembly GCA_934133015.1. Taxonomy (GTDB): domain Bacteria; phylum Bacillota_I; class Bacilli_A; order RF39; family UBA660; genus Alloscybalousia. Next base: position 8,888 of record CAKPAQ010000011.1, read on the forward strand.
ATATTTACTGTTTTAGCTAATGCTTTAGTATATAATTCTATTAATGATTCATTACTTTTAATTCTTTTATCAGTCGGATTATACCACTTATTATGTTCTAAGTTTAATAAGTGCTTCTTATTTTTCATATTCATATGATAAGACAAACTAGTTTTCTTAAGAAATGATTTAGGCGATACTAAATCAACTAATTTATAAAATAACATCTTAAATCCAGTAGGATCATACCTAAATACTCTAAAGAAAAATTTCATTTGTTTAATTGCGGTTAAGTAATACTTATGAAAATCTTTAATCCCAAACACTTCTTTATAAGTAAAATCTATAACTTCAATTAAACCTTTATCAAGATTAGTAACATTTAAACATTCATTGTAACATTTAAATTTATTAGGATTAATTTTTTCTCTAATAGTAATTAAATAATTATCAAAGTAAGTTTCCATATTGGCATGTAATTGATTATATTTATAAGTAGTTGGATCTTTCTTTATAAAATTACCTGTTTTATAAACAACGTATGGATGCATAGTAGAATCTAACACATAATGTGAAATCATCCCATACAGAAAGGCCATAACTTCACCATTATATTGAAAATCGTTATATTTAACATAATTTATTAAAGTTTCAAAAAATTCAAATGATTTATTTTGATGAAAATAGTATCCAAAATCTCTAACTTTTTTTCCCTTTTTTAGATTAGTAAGATTGTAGAAGAAAAGAACATCCATATTTTGAGCAGCACATTTTAATAATTCTTTATGATCTATAAGTAGTTCCTTACTATTAATACTAAGTTTATCATATACATCCATAATAAAATAACTATGAGTAATTGTACTAGCCATATGAGTCCTCCTTTCTAAAATATACACATTATCATTTTAACATAATTTTTCATCTTTTTTTCATATGTTTTACACAATTACTATGATATAATCAATAATAGGTGATGAGTGTATGGCTATATCAAAGGATTTTAAAACTATAGATGAACAAATTTCTATCTTAGAATATAAGGGTTTAACCATAAATGACAAGGAATTTGCCCATCAGGTTCTACTACGTGAAAATTATTTTTTCTTAAATGGTTATCGTCATTTATTTTTAAAATCAAATAATGATAGACGTTTTATAGAGAATACAACCTTTGAAGAACTATATAGTTTATTTTTGTTTGATAGACAATTTCGAAATATTATATTTAAAAACTTACTAATTATAGAAAATAATATTAAGTCAATAACTGCTTATCAATTATCTAAAAAATATGGATATAAGGAAAGTGATTATCTAAAACCTAAGAATTTCACTAATATTCCTGAAAAATCTAGACAAGTAAATGACTTAATTAAAAAAATGAAACGTCAAGTAAGAGTGAATGCCCCTCAACATTCTGCTACTATGCATTATGTTAGTAATTATGGGTATATTCCACTATGGGTATTAATGAAAGTATTATCTTTTGGAATAGTTAGTGAAATGTTAGCCATATTAAAAAAGGAAGATCAACTGGCTATTGCGGATATTTATGATATTCCGGTAGATTCTTTAATTAATTATCTACCAATTTTAGCTAATTATCGTAATCTATGTGCTCATGAAGATATTTTATTTGAAAATAGAACTCAACGCGAATTAGATGATACTATATATCATAAGATGTTAGGAATTAGTAAGATGGATGGAGAATATGTTTATGGTAAAAACGATATTTTTGCGTTAATTATCATAATAAAACAGCTAATCAAACCCAATGAGTTTAAAAACTTAGTAGAGGAAATAGATCATGCTTTAAATAATTTGGAGTATAATCTAAAGACTATAACTATTGTGAAGGTCTTGGATCGTATGGGATTTCCTGAAAATTGGAAAGATTTAGCTAATATTACTAAGAAGGTGGAAGAATGAGAGAAAAAGTAATTAATAGTATCAAAATTTTAATAATTGTATTAATAGGTTTTGGAGCTGGAGGAGCTGCTACTTATTATTTGGTGGAAAACAAATTAAATAATGAAGTTACTAGTGATAAAACTACAAGTACTACAACATCTGGAGTAGTCAAATGTAACAATGATATAACAATAGATGAAACTGGTATATCAACTGCAGTTGGTAAAATATATGATGCAACTACTACAATACAAAATTATCAGAGTAATACTTTAGCATCATCTGGTAGTGGTTTTATTTATAAAAAAGATAGTAAATATGCTTATATTTTAACTAATTATCATGTAGTAGAACATGCTGATAAATTAATAATAACTTTATCAAGTGATGATCAAGAAGAGGGTACTTATCTTGGTGGTGATGAATATTTAGATTTAGCAGTTGTTAGAATATCAGCTAAAAATATAACTCAAGTAGCGACTCTTGGTAATAGTGAAAAGACTAATGTAGGTGATACAGTGTTTACTGTAGGTTCACCAGTTGGATATGAGTATCGTGGTTCTGTAACTAAAGGTATTTTATCTGGAAAAAATAGAATGATAACAGTTAGTGTTAATTCTAATAGTGATTGGGTTATGAATGTTTTACAAATAGATGCAACTATAAATCCAGGTAATAGTGGAGGACCATTATTAAATGTAAATGGTGAAGTAATTGGTATTAATTCTTTAAAATTAGTTAAAGACGAAGTAGAAGGTATGGGATTCGCAATACCTATTGAATATGCTACTAAATATGTTGAAAAATTTGAAAAAGGTGAAGCTTTAGAAAGACCTTTGATTGGTATAAATATGCTAAATGTTACTGATACTTATCGTCTACGTCAATATGGAATTGTTTTAGATGATAAAATTGAAGAAGGTGTAGTAGTAGTTGGTGTAGTGTCTGGAAGTGGAGCTGCTAAAGGTGGTATTGAAAAGAAAGACGTTATAACTAAAATTAATGGTAAGAGTGTATCGTCTGCTGCTTATTTAAAATATTTATTATATCAATATGAAGTAGGAGATACTATTAAATTAACTGTAATAAGAGATGGTAAAGAAAAGGATTTATCAGTTACTTTAACTAAGCTAGAAGATAATTAATGAATTTATAATCTTTGTGTGATATAGTATACTTGTTATATTGAGGTGTATATATGGATGATTATAAGATTATAGAAAACAGTTTGATTACTAAGTATAGAAAAGATATATGGGCCAAATTTGTAAAAGGTGTTAAAGATTTTAACATGATTGAGGAAAATGATAAAATTGCGGTTTGTATATCAGGTGGAAAGGATTCATTCATACTAGCAAAGTGTATGCAAGAGATTCAAAGACATGGTAAGGTCAACTTTGATTTAGAATTTATTGTGATGGATCCTGGGTATAAAAGTGAAAATAGAAAACTTATTGAGGATAATGCTAAAAGGTTAAATATTCCTATTACGATATTTGAATCTAATATCTTCAGTATTGTTGATAAAGTTGAAGAATCGCCTTGTTATTTATGTGCTAGAATGAGGAGAGGTTGTTTATATAATAAAGCCAAGGAATTAGGATGCAATAAGATAGCGTTAGGTCATCATTTTGATGATGTTATGGAGACCATTTTACTTAGTGTAATATATGGTGGTGAATTTAAAACTATGATGCCTAAGCTACATAGTACTAATTTTAAGGGATTGGAATTAATTAGGCCTTTATATTATGTAAGAGAAAAAGATATTATTTCTTTTACTAAGTTTCATAATTTAAGATTTTTAAATTGTGCATGTACTTTTACTGAGAAAAATAATGAGGAAAATGTTAATAGTAAGAGATTGTTAATTAAAAACTTGATTAAGGATTTGAAAGACGATAATGCTTATATAGAAAATAATATTTTTAAAAGTGCCTTTAATGTTAATTTAAATACTATTATTGGGTATCATAAAGATGATATGAGTTATAATTTTTTAGATGATTATAATGATAGAGATAAAAATGATAAGTAAAATAAAAAAGAACTATGCAAGTAATTAGAAACATTAAGTTTCTAATTATGGGTGTAGTTTTTTTGTTGGAAAAAGAGATAAAAGAAAGTTTTTTAAATAATAAAAACAATTTATTTTTCTTTTCATAAACTATTATGAGGAGGAATTATATATGGATTATAAAATAATTGTTGATGCCGGTCATGGTGGGGAAGATCCTGGTGCCATAAGTGGTGACTTAAAGGAAAAAGATTTCAATTTAAAAGCTGCCAATTATATGTATGACCGATTTAAGGAATTAGGTGTACCTGTAGCAATTACTAGAGATAGTGATGTTACTTTAACTAGACAGGAACGTTTAAATACAATGAATAATACATTTGGAACTAGTCCAAATGTAATAATATTATCTAATCATATAAACTCAGGAGGAGGAGAAAGTCAATGTGTAACAAATATGTATAACGATTAAAGCCAAAATAAAGTAAGAAATGGAGATTAGTTATAATATGAGTTACACAAAAGAAAAAGAATTAATGGATGAAGGTAATATATCTGATAATGAATTTCAAGAAAAATATTTACCTTTCTATGATAATTTTAAAGAGTATATGATTAAATATGTAATACCAGATGCAGTAGCATTTTATATTGCAAATAGTTATTCAAGAGGATGTTTAGATGACAGTAAGTTATATAATCATATTAATTCTGCAGTAGATATTTTTAATTGTAGATGCAATATTGATGTGATCTTACCATCTATAGAAATGATATTAAACATAAAATATAATCTAAAAATTACTGATAGAAATCCATTGAAATTAGAAAAATATTATTAAAGCTGGCACTATCAATATTGATAGTGCTTTTGTATGATATAATATATTATATATTTTGGGAGGTAATTGGGAGGTAATCAGTATGATTCTTAAATTTATTAGTTTCTATAAAATAATAGATTTTATCGTTGACTCAATTTTAAAGTTATATAAAATTCTTTTAAAAATTTCATATATATTAAATTCTGATATTAGAAGAG
>CAKPAQ010000012.1 GCA_934133015.1 uncultured Bacilli bacterium
AGCAAGAACAGCCTAAGGAAATAGAATTTGATGAAACACAAAGGCCACTTTCAAAAGAAATAGAATCTATTTTTTCAGATAATAATTTAGAAACTAATAATAATAACAACAACAATAATAATAATAATAAAGTTAAAGATAGTTATTCTATTGAAGAATTACTTGAAGATGAAGAATTGTATTCATTAAAAGATGCCGTAAATGAAATAAAAAAGAGTATTAAAAATATTGAACAAAAAGGCTTTTTAGTAAAACTTGAAGAAATGGATTTTGAATCTACTTATCAAGTCATAATAAAAATAGATAAAAACAATTAAAAGTAGACTAATCTACTTTTTTTTAGCAAATTAACAAAAAACATTTCATTATATAATATTTTTTGTTAAAATATATTAGTATTAAATCAAAAAAAGGTGGTAACATGGGAAAGATAATATCATTAGTTAATCAAAAAGGTGGAGTAGGAAAAACAACAACAAGTATAAATCTTTCTGCATCTTTAGCACATTTAGGAAAAAGAGTATTATTAATTGATTTAGATCCACAAGGTAACGCTACAACTGGAGTTGGAGTAAATAAGGGAGATATTTCAAAAAGCGTTCATGATGTAATGACTGGAAAATGTGAAATAACAGAAGCCGTTATTCGTACTAGATTCAAAAATTTATATTTATTACCTGCTACTATTAATTTAGCTGGTGTAGATATAGAACTATTAGAAAAAAGTAAAAATGACCAAAATTTTTCTAAAAATACTCAATTAAAAATTGCCCTAGATACAATAAAAGATGCATTTGACTTTATAATAATTGATTGTCCACCATCTCTAGGTTTAATTACTACTAATGCTTTAACAGCATCAGATTCAGTAATTATTCCAGTACAATGTGAATTTTTTGCTTTAGAGGGGATAACGCAATTATTAAATACAATTATGTTAGCTCAAAAAAACTTAAATCCAAATTTAAGTATAGAAGGTGTCCTTTTAACTATGCTAGATTCACGTGCTATTTTATGTTTAGAGGTAGTAGAAGATATAAGGAGATTTTTTAAAGAAAGAGTATACAATACAATTATTCCAAGATTAGTTAGAATTGCTGAAGCACCATCACATGGTACGCCAATAATAGCATATGATCCAAAACATCGCGGAACAGTTGCCTATTTAAATTTAGCAAAGGAAGTGATTGAAAGAAATGGAACAAACTAGAAGAAAAGCCCTAGGTAGAGGCTTAGAAGAATTATTTAATAACGAACCAATGAATTATGAACAAATAGAAGAAAAAATTATCACAGCAACTCCAAAAGAAGAGATAGTTGAATTAAATATAAGTGAATTAAGAAGTAATCCATATCAGCCACGTAAAAACTTTGATGAAAAAGCTTTACAAGAATTAGCGGATTCAATTAAAGAACATGGTGTATTCCAACCAATTATTGCTAAAAAAAGTATAAAAGGTTATGAAATAATAGCTGGTGAACGTCGTGTTAAAGCATCACAATTAGCAGGAAAAGAAACTATCCCAGCAATTATTAGAGAATTTTCAGATCAAGATATGATGGAGATTGCTTTATTAGAAAATCTGCAACGTGAAAATCTTAATGCCTTAGAAGAAGCTATTGCTTATAAAAAACTATTAGAAGAACTATCTATAACACAAGAAAAACTAGCAGAGCGTTTAGGAAAAAGTAGAAGTCACATTACTAATATGCTTGGTTTATTAACTTTACCAGAAGAAGTAAAAGACATGATTATGGAAAATAAGATTTCAATGGGACATGCTCGTGTTTTAAGTAAAATTGAAAGTTCTGATAAAATAAAAGAATTAGCTGAAAAAGTAATAAATGATAATTTAAGTGTTAGACAAGTAGAATTACTATCTGAAAATGAAAATTATGAAAAGAAAAATAAAATAAAAAAACATAGTAATCTTAATAATGAATATAAAGTTATAGAAGAAGAACTAGCAGAAAAATTTGGAACAAAAGTAAAGATAACTCATAATAAACTAGAATTAAGTTTTGTTAATAATAATGATTTAAATAGAATACTTGAAATAATTGGTCTTGATAACTAAGGAGAGTAAAATGTTAGAAAAAATATTTATCCCACAAGTTTACTTACCGATTATTTATATATGTGTAGCTATAATCATAAATGGTATATTTAAACGATTAATAAGTCATATTATTTCAAGTAAACAAGAAAAATTAAATAAAAATAGTTATAATTATAAAAAGGCTGAAACCTTTAGAACATTTTTAATAAATATAAGTAAATATTTCATAATTATTTTTCTTATATTAGCTATTTTAACGATATATGGAGTAGATGTATCTTCTGCTTTAGCAGGTCTTGGAATATTAGGTATTGTTGTTGGACTAGCCCTTCAAGATTTAGCCAAAGATATAATATCAGGAGTATCTATAATCTTTGAAAATCAATATGCAGTAGGAGATATAATATCAATAGGAGATTTTGTTGGTGAAGTAATATTCTTAGGATTAAAGACCACCAAAATTAAAAGTTGGGATGGCAAAGTGAAAATATTATCTAATAGAAATATAACAGAAGTAATAAATTATAGTATGGAATCATCCATAGCTATAGTAGATGTTAATGTTAGCTATGAAGATGATATTGAAAAAGTAGAAAAAGTACTAAATGATTTAGTAGAAAAATTAAATCAAAGCTTACCTAATTTAAAAGGAAAAGTAGAGTCTTTAGGAATAGATGATCTAGCTGATTCATCAGTTGTTTTTAGAATAATCGCTCCTACTATTCCGACTGAAAAGGCTAATATCTCACGATTAATAAGAAAAGAAGTAAAATTATGTTTAGATCAAAATAAAATAACTATACCATACCCACAAATAGAGGTGCATAATGGAAGAAAATAAAAAATACACTATCAATTCCCATGTAATAATGAAAAAAGGACATCCTTGTGGTAGTAATGAATGGGAAATTATTCGTTTAGGTGCAGATATAAAGATAAAATGTTGTAACTGTGGTAGAACAATAATGATTCCTCGTATTGAATTTAATAAGAAATTGAAGAAAGTTATAAGTGAGGATAATTAACATGAAAGAAAAGAAACGTTTAAAATTAAAGAAAATTCACTTTCATCCAGTAACTGCTTTTATTTTACTAACTGGGTTAATAATATTGTTAAGTGGAATTTTATCATTTTTTCAAGTTCAAGCTACATATAGTAGATTAAATCCTACAACAGGAACTCTTGAAAAAACTTTAGTTTCAGTAGAAAGTCTATTAAATTATAATGGAATTAAATATTTAATAAGTGAAGCTACTAAAAACTTTATTAGCTTTACAACCTTAAGTACATTATTAATTTCATTAATAGGTTTAAGTGTTGCTCAAGCTACTGGATTCTTAGATACCTTCATAAAAAGAGTTTTAATCAAAATAGATAATAAGAAAATAACTTTTATGTTGATTTTTCTAGCTACTATATCAAGTTTAATAAATGAAGTTGGTTACGTAATTTTAATTCCGTTATCCGCTATAATCTTTTTAAAGAATAAAAGAAACCCACTTGCTGGAATAATAGCTGCTTTTACTGGTGTATCATTTGGATATGGAGTAACAATCTTTGTCGGTTCAATGGAAGTTAATTTGATGCAAACTACCGAGCAATCAGCCCGTTTAATTGATCAATCATACCATGTAGCCTTAACATCTAATTTAATTATTATAATTATTTCTAGTATAATTCTATCAATTATAGGTACATTAATAATCGAAAAAATCATTATTCCAAAATTAGGTAAATATAAAGATCATAATGAAATGCCTTTAGAATCAGTAGAAGTTAAAGAAGAATTAGAAGATTATGAAATGATAGAACAAAAGAAGATGGCTGAAGAAATTCGTGAGAAAAAAGGTATGAAGAATGCCCTTATTACTACCATTGCTTTTATTATACTATTCATATATATGTTAATTCCTAATTTACCTTTTTCAGGATTATTATTAGATATGGATGAAGCTACTTATTTAGGACAAGTTTTTGGAGAAAATGCTTATTTTCAAGATGGTTTTACTTACTTGATTTCCCTATATTTTTTAATAGTTGGAATTGCTTATGGCTTAGGTGCTAAAACTATTACAAATGACAAAGAATTAGTAAAAGAATCAGGAAAATATATTGCTGATATAGGTACTCTTATAATTATGATTTTCTTTGCAGCCCAATTTATAGCAGTATTCAAAAAAACTAATCTAGCTACAATTATAACAGCGTGGGGTGCTAATATTATCAATAGTGTTAATTTCACTGGTATCCCATTAATTATCTTAGTAGTAATATTAATCGCAATAATAAATCTATTTGTAACTACTCCAGTGGCTAAATGGACAATACTTGCCCCTGTCGTAGTTCCAAAATTAATGCAATCAAATATTTCACCTGAGTTTGCTCAATTTATATTAAGAGCAGGTGATTCAATGACCAAAGGAATAACCCCATTATTAGCTTTCTTTGTTATATTTGTAGGTTATTTAAATATGTATAATCCAGATAAAAGAAAACCAATCACAATTGGTAATTCAATTAGGATGATCGCACCATACTGTTTTATAATAAGTATAGTATGGTTAGTAATTATATTATTGTGGTATTTAACAGGACTACCAATAGGTCCTGGAGTATATCCAACACTTTAGGCAATATTTGTTGCCTATTTTTAAATTTAACAGTAGTTGTATTTAATAATAAATTAAAATATGTTATAATGAAAAAAGAAAAGAGGTGTAATATGGGCTTAACAGCAGGAATAGTAGGACTACCTAATGTTGGAAAATCGACATTGTTTAATGCGATAACTAAAAAAAGCATTTTAGCTGCTAATTATCCTTTCGCAACAATAGAACCAAATGTTGGCGTAGTAACAGTCCCAGATAAACGTTTGGATGTTCTAAATGATATGTATCATCCAGAAAGATTAATTCCCACTGCCTTTGAGTTTACTGATATAGCTGGTTTAGTAAAAGGAGCTTCTCAAGGCGAAGGATTAGGAAACAAATTTTTATCCCATATTAGAGAAACAGATGCTATTGTTGAAGTGGTAAGATGTTTTGAAAATAAAGATATAATTCATGTTGAAGGAGAAGTAGATCCATTAAGAGATATAGAAATAATAAATTTAGAGTTAGTTTTAGCCGACTTAGAAAGTATCGGTAATCGTATTGAAAAAATTGAAAAAAAGGTTCGTGCTACTAAAGATAAAGATGAACTAGTAGAATTAGAAGCTTTAAAAAAAGCTAAAACTGCCCTAGAAAAAAATATTTCTTTACGTATGGTCGATTTTACAGCAGAAGAAAAACAATCATTAAAATCATATAATTTTTTAACATTAAAACCTATTATCTATATGGCTAATATAAATGAAGAAGAAGTATCTACTGATGATAATGATTATGTAAAAGTAGTAAAAGAGTATGCATCAAAAGAACATGCTAAAGTAATTAAAGTCTGTGCCAAGATAGAAGAAGAATTAAGTCAATTAGATGCCCAAGATCATAAAGATATGTTAGAAGCTTTAGGTATTGAAATGAGTGGTCTTGATCAATTAATTCAAGCAACTTATGATTTACTAGGTTTAGCAACTTATTTTACGGTTGGAACAGATGAAGTAAGGGCATGGACGTTTAAAAAAGGAATGAATGCCAAAGAGTGTGCCGGTATTATTCACACTGATTTTGAAAAAGGATTCATACGTGCCGAAGTCATTTCATATAATGATTTAATCGAATATGGCAGTGAATTAAAAGTAAAAGAAGCTGGTCGTGCCAGATTAGAAGGAAAAGATTATCTAATGGTTGATGGTGATATCTGCCATTTCAGATTTAATGTTTAAAAAGGAGAAAATTATGGAAAATAAAATTTATACCAAAGTATTTTTATGGATGTTTATAGGATTATTAGTAACATTCTTAACTGGTGCCTATACATCAACTAATATAGATGCCTTAGAAGTAATATTTAGTCAAGGTTTATATTGGGTTTTTGCCGTAGCAGAAATAGTATTAGCTATAATTTTATCAGCTAGAATTCACAAAATGCAGCCAACAACTGCTAAAATATTATACTTGCTATATACATTTCTAACAGGTTTAACTTTATCATCAATATTTATAGTTTATAAGTTACAATCAATAATGTTAGTATTCTTAGTTTCAAGTATATTATTCCTAGTATTTGCTTTAATAGGACATTTTACTAAAATTGATTTAAGTAAAATAGGTATTTATTTAATAATGATTCTATTTGGAATTATCCTATGTTCAATTATTAATATTTTCTTAGGAAATGAAACATTTGATATTATAATAAGTTGTATAAGCGTAGTTGTGTTCTTAGGATATATTGCTTATGATATTCAAAAAATAAAAAGAATTGATGGTATGTTACCAGAAGACAACTTAGCAGTAATAGGTGCTTTTGAATTATATCTAGATTTTATTAATTTATTCTTAGATTTATTACGTTTATTTGGAAAATCAGATGATTAAAATAAAATTAAATATTTAAAATAGTAAAAAGGACATATAAAATTATCTTAATACTTAGTATTTAAGGTAGTAAAGTATGTCTTTTGTTCTATATAAAATTTAAAAATTAAGGAGAAAGTAAAATGAAAAAATGTACAATTTATCAAAATGTAATGATTTATTCAGACTATAAAATGTTAAGGCAATTTTTAAATAATAAATTAGTGTTACCAACTATTATTGATATTAATGAACCTGAACTTAACCAGAGTATTTTAGATGATTATTATAATGAAAGTCCTTTAAGTGAAGAACTTAATACACCATTCGTTGAATTATCATTATCAAAATTATTAGATAGGCAACAAGATATTCAAAAAATGTACTTCTTATCAGACAATAATAAGACGTATAAAGTTACTGAAATAATACCAGCAACAAGTGAAAACTATTCTGGTGGATTTTATCTATCACCAATTTTTTCATCAAGAGAACAATATAAAAGCTTATCAGCCATTAATGATGAATTAGTTGAATATAAAAGAATTGCCAAAAGAATTACAGATATTTATACATCTTTAAATAATAAATAAAAAAGCATTTACAAAACTGCTTTTTTTTGATATATTACTAACGAGTATTTTAATACTCCTTGCCAATTATTGGCCATATGTCCAAAAGGAGGTGTAATAAATGAGAAAGTATGAAATTATGTTTATCGTAAAACCAACATTAGAAGAAGCTAACATCAAAGCAGTTGCTGATAACATGAAAAAGGTTTTAGAATCAACTGGAGCTAAAATCGTTGACACTAAAGAAATGGGTCAAAGAGATTTAGCATATGAAATTAATAAGTTTAAAACTGGTTACTATTTCTTATTTACTATTGAGACTGAAAATTTAAATTCTACTAAAGAATTTGATCGTCTAGCTTTAATAAGTGAAGATATTATCCGTCATTTAATAGTAAAAATTGAAGACTAAGAGAGGTACAAAATATGAATAAAGTATTTCTAATCGGAAGATTAACAAGAGATCCAGAACTAAGATATACTAGTAACAATGTAGCTGCTGCATCATTTACCGTGGCTGTTAATAGAACATTTACTAATCAAAATGGTGAAAGAGAAGCAGATTTTATTAATATCGTTGTATGGAGAAAACAAGCTGAAAATGTTAAAAATTATTTAACAAAAGGAAGTCAAGTTGCTATAGACGGAAGAATACAAACAAGATCTTATGATGGTCAAGATGGACAAAAGAGATATGTAACAGAAGTAGTTGCTGATAATGTTCAATTTTTAGATACTAAAAATGCTTCTAATGCAAATAGTCAATCTTCTGCATCAGGACCAAGTCCATATGATTTTGGTTCTAATCCTGAACCAACAACAACAGATATAGCACCAGATCCTTTTGCTGATTTTGGTTCATCAATTGAAATAAGCGATGATGAATTACCATTCTAAAAGGAGGAAAGAAAAACATGGCAGAATTTTATAGAAAAAAGAAAAAAGTTTGTTACATGTGTACAGGAAAAGACATTAACTATAAAGATGTAGAAACTTTAAGAAGATATATAAATGAAAAAGGTAAGATTTTACCAAGAAGAATTACTGGAGCTTGTGCAAAACATCAAAGACACATTGCTGAACAAATTAAACGTGCACGTGCTATCGCATTAATTCCATATACTAAATAATTAGATGAACGAAATAAAAGTTCATCTTTTTTCTTTAAAAGAAATCAAATTTAATCTATAATATATAAACAAATCCAGGTTGTAATGACATAATTTAACTTTTATAGTATAATAAAGATGTTTGATATTTATAAAAGTAATATTTAAATATATTATTTTGAAAGAAGAGTGTGAATATGAAAGTAATATTTATAAAAGATTTAAAGAAACAAGGAAAAAAAGGCGATATAAAAGAGGTAAAAGATGGTTATGCCATGAATTATCTAATTAAAAATGGTTATGCTGAAAAAGTTACCGATGTAAGTATTAATAATTATGAAAAAGAAAGAAAAAAAGAACAAGACATTATTGCTGAAAAACGCAAAGAAGCCTTAGAATTAAAAGAAAAATTAGAAAAAACATCACTTTTATTTAAAGTAAAAACAGGTCAACAAGACAAAGTTTTTGGTAGTGTAAGTGCTAAACAAATAAAAGATGAATTACGCGAAAAGGGTTACAAAATAGAAAAAAGACAAATTGAATTATTAACAGGATTATCAACATTAGGTTATCACAATGTAAAAATAAATTTATTTAAGGAAATAAATGCTGTAATAAGAGTTCAATTAGTAAAGTAGAGGTGATAAAATGCCAGTCAAAACAATTCCTCATGATTTAATTGCCGAACAATCTGTTTTAGGAGCTATGTTTTTATCAAAGTATGCTATAGAAAAGGCTACTGAAACATTAACTAAAAAAAGTTTTTATGATGAAAAAAATGGTATTATTTTTCAAACAATAGTTGATTTATATGATAAAAAAACACCCATAGATTTAACAACTGTAACATCAGAATTAAATCAAACAAAGCATCTTCAAGAAGTAGGTAATGTTGAATATTTAACTGAAATTATAAGTATTGTTCCTACTGCTGCTAATGTTGAGTCATACATAAAAATTGTTGAAGATAATGCTATGTTAAGAAGTGTAATAGATACCTCAACAGAAATTGCTACATTAGCTTATGAAAATGAAGGCGAAGTAACAGATGTATTAGATCAAGTAGAACAAAAAATAGTAAAAATTATTAGAAATCGTCGCTCTAGTGAATTTCGTAGTATTCAAGAAGTATTAGGAGAAGTACAAAAAAATCTAGAGAAATTAGCTGAAACTAAAGGTGAAGTAACAGGTATTCCAACTGGATGGTATGAATTAGACAAAATGACTTCTGGTTTTCATGAAAATCAGTTAATAATTTTGGCAGCACGTCCCGCCATGGGAAAAACTGCTTTTGCTTTAAACCTTGCCACAAATGTCGCAATTAAAGCTAAAAAAACCGTAGCCATTTTCTCATTAGAAATGGGTGCTGAACAACTAGCTAATCGTATAATTTCTTCACTTGGCCAAATTGAAGGAACTAAATTAGCAAGTGGAAATCTATTAAATAATGATTGGAAAAGAATTACTGAAGCACGTAGTCAATTATCTGGAGCTAAAATCTACATATCTGATGATGTTGGAGTAACAGTTGGTGATATTAAATCAAAGTGCCGTCGTTTAGCTACTTCAGAAGATGGACTTGATTTAGTAATAATAGACCACTTACAGTTATTAACTATGGGCGGAAATTATGGAAATAATAGACAAGCTGAAATAACCGATATTTCAAGAAATTTAAAGAAAATGGCCATGGAATTAAATATTCCAGTAGTAGCTTTAGCCCAATTATCTCGTGGTGTTGAATCCCGTGAAGATAAAAGACCAAAAATGAGTGACTTAAGAGAATCAGGATCAATTGAACAAGATGCCGATATTGTAGCTCTTCTATATCGTGATGATTATTATCAAACTCCTAAAGATTCTATGGAAGCAGTTGACCCAAGTCTAAGTGAACTAATAATTGGTAAACATCGTAATGGACCAACTGGTAAAATAGATTTATTATTTAGAAAAAATACAAGTACATTTTTGAATTTTATAAAGGATAATAAGGGTGAAAATAATGGATAAAAAAACAATATTTATAACAACTATAGTTGCATTGATAACTGCGCTAATTGTTTATACAGGATCAAATCCAGATAGTAAGTGCGCTAAATTATTAGGATTTAATAATAGTAATATTACTCCCCAACAACTATATAGAGTATATTTAGGTGGAAAATCAATAGGACTTATCGATTCAGTAACAGAATTAGAAGACTTGATAAATGATAAACAAAGCCAACTAAAAGAAAAATATAATGTAGATAAAGTTTATATTCCTAATGATTTAGATATTATTAGAGAATTAACATATAATGAAAAAAAATCTTCTCCAGAAGAAATTTATGAAAAAATTAAAGATATAAGAGGAGAATCAGCCTTTACAATAGATGGTTATAAAATAGTCATTAAAGGTATTAAGAAGACCAATGAAGATGGAACCGATGCTACAACTAATGATCAAACTATATATGTTCTAGATGAAAATGTTTTCACTAATTCTATTAAAAAGACTGTTCAATTATTTGTTAATGAAGATGATTATAATAATTACTTAAATGCTACCCAAGCTGAGATAACCAGTGAAGGAAAAATAATTGAAGATTTATATATAAAAAATAATATTACTATAAAAAAAGATAGAATTCCAACTGGTGCTAGAATATTTCAAACTGAAGAAGAATTAAGTAAATATTTATTATTCGGTACTACTGAAGATCAAGCTACTTATACAGTTAAAGCTGGAGATACTATCGAAGATATTTCTTATAATAATAAGTTATCAACTGAAGAATTCTTAATAGCTAATACTGAATATAAATCAGCCGATGATTTATTATATCCTGGAAAAGTAGTAGTACTTGGAATAATCAAACCCCAATTTGATACAATAGAAGAAGTTCATCAAGTTTCTAAGAAAGTAATCCAAAAAGAAATAGTCTATGAAGATGATGACACACAATATACTGGATATGAAAGTGTTAAAGTAGAGGGTGAAGATGGCCTAAGCTTAGTTACTGAAAAAATACAATATACAAATGGTGAAATAACTTCAGTTGTAAATATACCAGAAGAAGAACAAGTTTTAAAACCAACTGTAAAAAAAGTAGTAGTAAGAGGTACCAAAAAATATAGTGTATCTGGTGGTAGTAGCTATAATATTGAAGTTCCAGTTGGTGTAGGTAGTTGGGTATGGCCTACAACTACTAGTACTATAAGTAGTACTTATGCGTACAGATGGCAAAGTTTCCATAAGGCAGTCGATATTACAGGAAACATGGGTTCACCTATAAGAGCTGCCAACAATGGAGTAGTTGTAATATCTTCATATACTAGAGGTAATGGTAACTATATTATAATAAAGCATGCCAATGGTTATTTTACAGAATATGCTCATTTAGCTGCACGTTATGTAGAAAAAGGGCAAATTGTATATGGTGGTGACACAATAGGAACTATGGGTAGAACAGGAAATGCTAGTGGAGTACATTTACATTTTGGTTTGTGGACAGGTGCACCATATACTGGTCAACATCATAATCCGTTAACATTGTATCAATGAAAATAAAAATAATAGCTAGTGGTTCCAAAGGTAATTCAACATATGTTGAAACAAAATCAAAAAAATTCTTAATAGATATGGGGATTACCTATCAAAACCTAGCTAACGAATTAGATAAAATAAATGTATCTCCCAAAGACTTAGACTTTATTTTAATAACCCATACTCATAGTGACCATATCAAAGGATTACAAAGTTTAGTTAGAAAAACTAATTTAAATGTTTATATAACAGAAGGAATGTTTGACGATTTAAAAGAAAAAATACCATTATCCAATTTAAAATATTTAACAGATAGTTTTGAAATAGATGACTTAGAAATTAGTATAATTCATACCTCACATGACGTTGATTCTGTAGGTTATATTATAACTAATGATAAAAATTCATTTGTTTATATAACTGATACTGGCTACGTAAATCAGAAATATTATGATATTTTAAAAAATAAGTCTCTCTATATAATAGAAAGTAATCACGATGAAGAAATGCTAAGAAACGGACCATATCCGTATGTATTAAAACAACGTGTAATAGGTGATAAAGGCCATTTATCTAATCATGCTACTGGCAAGTTATTAGCAGAACTAGTTGGACCTAATACTAAAAAAATAGTATTAGCT
>CAKPAQ010000013.1 GCA_934133015.1 uncultured Bacilli bacterium
AACTGTATATGAAAATGTATCATTTGCCTTAGAAGTAATAGGTGCTAAAAGAGAAGAAATTAATGCTAAAGTATTAAAGGCTTTAGAATTAGTTGGTTTAAAAGGAAAACTAAGAAATTATCCTGATCAATTATCAGGAGGGGAGCAACAACGTGTCGCAATAGCTAGAGCTATTGTTAATTCTCCTAAATTATTATTATGTGATGAACCAACTGGTAACTTAGACCCTGAAAAAAGTATGGAAATAATGAAAGTTTTAGATGATATCAATAAAACTTTAGGTACTACTATTGTTATGGCTACTCATGATAAAGATATAGTAAATAAAATGAAAAAACGTGTTGTTACTTTAAAAGATGGTAGATTAATAAGTGATGTTGAGAAAGGAAAATATAATAATGAAGCTATTTAGAATGTTTTTTAGAAGTGTTAGAGATTCATTTAAAAGTGTATTTAGAAATTTTTCCTTATCACTTGCCTCTATCTCATGTATTACCATAACCTTAATAATAGTAGCCATCGCTATTATGGGTTCATTAAATATTGATTCAATAAGTAAAAATATCAAAAAGGATGTAACAATAGTTGTATTTTTAAATGAGAACTTTGATAGTAGTAAAGCTGATAGAATTAAAAGTAAAATTGAACAACTTGATAATATCAATTCCGTAACTTTTAAATCTAAAGAAGAAGAAAAACAAGAATTACAGGCATCATCTACTGAATTAAATACTGTAATATCTACTTGGGAAACTAATCCTTTATTAGATAGTTTATTAGTAACTGTTAATGACTTGGAAAATATTCAAAAAACAGCTGATGAAATAAATAGTTTAGAAGAAGTTGAAATGGTAAACTATGGTGAAGCTTGGGTAAATAAATTAATAACTACTTTTAAAATAGTTGAGAAAGCAACCATTGCTTCAGTAATAGCCTTAGTTTTAGTAACTGTTTTTCTAATTATCAATACCATAAAATTAACTATTTTCTCAAGAAAAAGAGAAATCTCAATTATGCGTTTAGTTGGTGCTAGTAATTTTACTATCAAGATGCCATTTGTGATTGAAGGAATGTTCCTAGGTCTAATTGGATCAATAATCCCAGTAATAATCACTATGTATGGTTATTTTGCTGTATACAATCACTTTGATGGTCAATTATTCTCACCATTATTAAAGCTTATTAAACCTGAACCATTTATATATATGACATCTGGTATTGTAATATTAATTGGCATAATCGTTGGTATGCTAGGAAGTTATAAAGCCGTTAAGAAGTATTTGAAAATATAATGAAGAAAAAATTAATTAGTTTACTGCTAATTGGAATAATACTACTACCAACGATATTCCCTAAAGCAGAAACATTAAAAGATTATAAAAAATTATTAAATAAATATAAGTCAGAACAGGCTGCTAATAAAGATAAAATTAACAAAAATCAAAATGAAATCACTTCTTCAAATAGTGAAATAGAAAGTATCAAAAAAGAAATTCAAGATATTTCCCAAGAAGTAGAAAACATGAAAAAACAAATAGTTGACTATAATAATGAGATAAAAGCTAAAGAAATTGAATCCAAAGAAGTAGTCGCTTATTATCAGCTTTCTAAAAGTCAGAATTTATATTTAGAATATGCTTTTGGTGCTGAAACAATTACTGATTTAGTTTATCGTATGTCAGTAGTTGATCAAATTGTATCTAAAAATACCAAAACTATTGATAATTTAAATGCTATGATTAAAGCTAATCAAGATAGAGAAGTTGAATTAAATCAAAAAGAAAAGGATATCAGAGAAAAACAAAATCAATTAACATCAAGAATAACTGAGCTTACTGGAATTAATGCTAGTTTAAATGAAACATCAGTAAGTATAGCCGGTCAGATTAAGATATATGAAGACTTAGTTGGAGGTTATGAAAAACAAGGTTGTAAAGACGATGATGTAATTGGTAGGGACTGTGCTGTTAATAGTAATATGTCAGGCTGGTATCGTCCTATCGAAAGTGGATATGTAACTAGTGAATTTGGTTATAGATGGGGAAGTTTACACAGAGCTGTGGATATGTCTAATAAAAATCCATACAATACTAAAATATACCCTGTTGCGAATGGTGTAATAAAAGCTAAATATTTAGATTATTATGGTGCTCTTACTGTAGTTATTCAACATAAAGATGCTAGTGAACAATATTATTCATCACTATATACTCATATGAGTAAATATGCTCCAAATATTTATGTTGGTAAAAAAGTAACTCCTAATGATTATATTGGTTACATGGGTAAAACTGGAATAGGTACAGGACCACACCTACACTTAGAAATTGCGCCATGTAGATTATATGATCAAGCTGATAAAAACTGTGGATCATGGGATAAATATGTTAATTATGTAAAAAATCTATATAATAAAGGTCGTAGTAATTATAAAGGACCAAGAAGTTATTTATATTTTCCATCACCATATGTCACATTTAATGGAAGAAGCTAATTAGCTTCTTTTTATTATTGAACCAAAAATATATAATCTATATAATATAGTAGAGGGTGATTTAATGAAAATTATAGAAAAAATTGACTTTAATGATGAATTATTTCATTATGTTGATAAACAAAGACAAGAACTAATATATAAAAATGATGATAGTACTAGATTTTTAAAAGTTTATTATGAGAAAAATAAACTTAAAAAATTATATTATACTGAAGAACAAGCAGCTGTCACTCAAGAACTATTTAGAGTAAAAAAACTATGTTCCAATGATATTGAAGTAATGTTTAAATGTTGTATTAATGAAAAAGTCTATATAGATGGTGTATTATATGATAATTATGATGTAGACTACAAAAGAAATTATGATATTTTAGGTAATTTATTAGTTGAAAAAATTAGTATTTATTCTCCTGAAGGAAAACAACTATTACGTTTTAGAAAAAATAATGATGAAGATACACTTTTTTTAGATAATGATAGCGTCACTCATACATTTAAAACCGATAATTTATATCATTTTGAATCTTTATCAAATGATCTAGTTCAAGAGTTCATTAATTTAAATAAGAGTCAAACCATTCAAAATAAACAAGTTTCTACAAAATCTAAAATAAAGCCTAAACTATTAGACGATACTATTTATAATATTCCTGATCAAGTGTTTATATATGATCGAGCTTATCAAATAGATACTAAAAACTTTGATACTATTAGCTATATAAATAATCAAGATGGTCTTCACAAGTTTGATATTAAAATAGATAGAGTAAATAATAGAATAGGTGAAATAGTATTTATTGATTATAATCAAAAATCAAATATTTCCTCTTGTTACCCTATTAAAAGAATTGTTAGAATATCTCCTCAAAGTGATAATACAATTAAAGGAGTATATACAACAAGAGATAAAGAAAATCTTATTATAAATAATGAAAAGTATCAAAATACCAAAACTAATGGAAAAGGTATTTTAGATCTAGATAATAGAAAATTAAATTGTGAACTAGAAATAACACTAGATAAAGGTAAAATACAACTATATAATAGTCAATTAGCTCATAGTTTTACTGATAAAAGTGGCGAAAATAATTATTATTTAACATCAGTAAATTATGCCTATTTTGAATCTATCTTATATTTTAGTCATTCTATAATTGATAATTTGGAACAAAAAATATTTAAAAGGGAAATGAATGGTGATTGATCATACAAACTACTTAGGCAATTTTTTCTAATTTATAGCTAACCTTACAAAATTGTAATGTTTTAGAAATATTAGATTAACAACAAACAAATAAAAAAATGATATAATATAAGTACTTGATTAAATAAGGGTGAAAAAATGAAAAAAATATTAATTATTGAAGATGAAGAAATTATCAGAAATGAATTAAAAACATTATTAGAAAACTCCGGTTATAACGTATTATTAATAGATAAATTTGTTGATATCGAAAATACTATAAAAAGTATTAAAGCTGATTTAATCCTACTTGATATTAATCTACCTAATATAAATGGTGAAATGTTATTAAAAGAATTAAGAAAAACTTCTAATATTCCCGTTATTATGGTTACTAGTAGAGTAGGAGAAATTGATGAAGTTTTATCGATGTCATATGGAGCTGATGATTATATAACGAAACCATATAATCCTACTGTTTTACTTCTTAGAATACAGAATATATTTAAACGTATGGAAAATAATAGAGATGCCTTGTTTTATGATGATATAATTGTAAATCCACAAAAGGGAATCTTAGAGTGTGGTAATAAAGTAATAGAACTAACTAAAAATGAAATGATAATCTTTACATATCTTTTAAGTAATCGTGGAAAAATAGTAACTCGTGATGCCTTAATGACTGATTTGTGGAATAATGATGAGTTTATAAATGACAATGCCTTAACAGTTAATATAAGTAGATTAAGAAGTAAGTTACAGAGTTTTGGCTTAGAAAATAAAATAGAAACTAGAAAAGGACAAGGATACAAATTAATATGAGTATAAAAAAATATTTATTAGATAAAATACCTCAAATCTTAATTACACTTATTGGTTTTATAATAACTATTTTAATGTTAAAAGCTTTTAAAGTAGAAACAGATTTAATAATAGCGTTAATAGTAATATTTTTTATAGTTACTTTATTTAATATTTCTTTTGATTATTTCAGAAAATATAAGTTCTATCAAAATCTATTAAATACATTAGATAATTTAGATAAAAAATACTTAATCTTAGAACTTATAACTAAACCCGATTTTTATGAAGGTGAATTATTTTATCAAGCTCTTTATGATATTAATAAATCAATGAATGAAAATGTCAAAGAGTATAACTTGAGTATAACTGATTTTAAAGAATATGTAGAAATGTGGATTCATGAAGTAAAAATTCCCATATCTAGTTTAACTTTATTAAGTCACAATCATCAAACAGAATTAGATAGAAAATATATTGAACAGTTAAAAAAACTAGATAATTACATTGATCAAATTTTATACTATGTAAGAAGTGAAAATATCGAAAAAGATTACCTAATTAAAGAAAAAGATATTCAAGATATAATTAAAAATGTAGCACTAAAAAATAAAGATGATTTATTAGAAAATAATGTTAAACTTGAAGTTAACACTAATCATGAACAAGTCTTAACTGATTCTAAATGGTTAGAATTTATTTTAAATCAAATTATAAATAATAGTATTAAATATAAAAAAGATAATACTGAATCATATATAAAAATTAGTACTAAAGAAGATCAAAATAAAATTTATTTATCTATTTATGATAATGGTATTGGTATACAAAGTAGTGATATACCACGAGTATTTGATAAATCATTTACTGGTTTAAATGGTAGAACTAAAGTAAAATCAACTGGAATGGGACTTTATATTGTCAAAAAGTTATGTCAAAAACTAGGACATGACATAATTATTGAATCAAAGAGTCAAGAATATACAAAAGTAACTATTATTTTTTCTAAAAATGATTTTTATAAAATAACTAATTAGTAATATTACGAAATTGTAATATTCTGTAATATTAGAATAACGATTATTCTCACTTTATACTTTACAATGTAAAAGGAAGGAGAAAATTATGGAAAATATTTTAAAAATCGAAAAAATTGAAAAATATTATGGTAACAAATCAAGTTTAACTAAAGCTATAGATAATTTATCATTCAATGTAGATAAAAAAGAATTTGTAGCCATAATGGGAGCTAGTGGAAGTGGCAAAACAACCCTTTTAAACTGTATTTCCACTATTGATAAAGTCACATCTGGTCATATTTATGTTGCTGGAACTGATATTACTAAATTAAAGGGAAATAGTCTAAATAAGTTTAGAAGAGAGGAATTAGGTTTTATCTTTCAAGATTTCAATTTACTTGATACTTTAACTGCTTATGAGAATATTGCTTTAGCTTTATCTATTCAAAATGTACCAGTTAAAGAAATAGATGAAAGAATCAAAAAAGTGGCCAAAGAACTAGATATTGTAAAAATATTAGGAAAATATCCTTATCAAATGAGTGGTGGACAAAAACAAAGAGTTGCATCAGCTCGCGCAATAATAACGGATCCTAAATTAGTTCTTGCTGATGAACCAACTGGAGCTCTAGATTCTAAATCTTCAAAAATGTTACTAGAACAGTTTGAGTATTTAAATAAAAATATTGAGGCAACTATTCTTATGGTTACACATGATGCTTTTACAGCTAGTTACGCAACAAGAGTAATTTTTATCAAAGATGGTAAAATTTTTAATGAAATATATAAAGGTACAGATACTAGAAAAGAGTTTTTTGATAAAATTATTGATGTTGTAACATTACTTGGTGGTGATTTAAACGATGCTCTTTAAGTTATCACTGAAAAATATCAGTAAGAGTATCAAAGATTATACCATCTATTTTTTTACTCTTATCTTAGGTGTTGCGATATTTTATGTCTTTAACGCTATTGATGATCAAACTGCCATGATGAATATTTCTTCATCTACTTATGAAATTATAAAGTTAATGACATCTCTATTATCAGGTGTTAGCGTCTTCGTATCTTTCATTCTGGCATTTTTAATTATATATGCAAGTAGATTTTTAATAAAAAGGCGCAATAAGGAGTTTGCTATTTATTTGACGCTAGGGATGAGTAAACGAAAAATATCTTTAATACTATTTATTGAAACTTTATTTATTGGTATTTTATCATTAACTGTAGGTATTGGTATTGGTTTTTTACTATCTCAACTAATGAGTATTTTAGTTGTTAACATGTTTGAAGCTGATTTAACCAAATTTGCATTTGTCTTTTCTAAAAGTGCTTGTCTAAAAACTCTAGTTTATTTTGGGATTATGTACCTAGTAGTTATGATCTTTAATACCATCAATATAAGTAAATGTAAATTAATTGATCTAATAAATTCAAATAAAAAAGCCGAAGAAGTAAAATTAAAAAATTTCGGTCTTTGCATAATTATTTTTATTATTTCAGTAATTACTTTAAGTTATGCTTATTATCTAGTTAATATCGATGTAAGTAAATTAACAGATGAATTATCAATATTATTACCAGTTGCCTTAGGTGCAATATCAACTTTCTTTATTTTCTGGTCTTTATCTGGATTACTTTTAAAAGTGTTAAAAATAAATAAAGGTCTTTATTATAAGAAATTAAATAGTTTCACTATTCGTCAAATAAGTAGTAAAATAAACACCACTGTTTTTTCAATGACTATAATATGTTTAATGTTATTTATGACTATCTGTGTTTTATCTAGTTCTTTATCTATGAAAAACTCTTTAAATAAAAATATATTATCTTTCTCACCACGAGATATAGAGCTTTCAAGATTTAATTTAGCTTCTGAAGATAATAAGTCAAATTTTGAAGAAGAATTTAAAAATCTAGGTTTTGATTTTCAAGAAAATTTAAAGAATATAGTATATTTTTCTACATATTATGATGATACTATTACTTTAAAATCAACACTTGGTTCTTATTATGATACCGCAAAGAATAAATATAAATTTTTACTATATGACACCAACATTGTTCTTATGAAAAATAGTGATTACAACAAAGTAGCTCAAAGTTTTAATTTAAAAAAGTTAAGTTTAAATGATAATGAATACGCCGTTATAGGAAATTATAAAAACATGATTAATGTGAAAAATGAAGCTTTAAAAAGAAATACTACAATTACTTTAAACAATAAATTTTATTATCCTAAATATAAAAGTGTAGTTAGTGGTTTCTATGAAATGGGAGGTCAAGAAACAGAAGTTGGTTTTATAGTTTTACCAGATAATGCTCTAACTGAAGAACAAAGAATAAGAACTTATATGGTAGCTGATTATAAAAATGATAAAGAAGAAACTGAAAATAAACTCAAAGAAATAACTAAAAGTGAAAACTTTTATACTGATTACGGTATAGCTATAAATACTAAATTAGATATTAAAACCGCATCAGTTGGCTTAGGTGCGATTGTAACTTTCTTAGGCTTATATTTAGGTATTGTATTCCTTATATCTTGTGCCGCTATACTAGCTCTAAAAGAACTATCAGAATCAAGTGATAATGCTGGTAAGTTTAATATGTTAAGAAAAATTGGTGTAGATGAAAAAGATTTAAATAAAGCATTGTTTAGACAAATTGGTGTATTCTTCATGTTCCCATTAGGACTTGCTATTATTCATTCTATCTTTGGTATAATGTTTTGTAATAATATATTAAAAACTATGGGAGTAGCATTTAATCTAAAGTCAGTTATTATAACTGCGATATTTATAGTATTTATATATGGAAGTTATTTTATCGTTACTTATTTATGCAGTAAAAATATTATTAAAGAAAATAGATAACGTAAAAAAATGTTATATTTCTGGGTTTTATCAAATAAATCATATTGATTTTACTACAAGCATGGTACAATTATCATAGGTGATAACATGAAAGATATTGAAAGTATTGTATATCAAAATAATAATTCTAAATTGATTATTAATATAGGCAACAAGAATCAGATTATATATCAAAACGTTTCGTATATAATAAGTAACGAAAAATTACTTGCTTATTTAAGTGGACTTTATACTATTATTAATGATTGGCAAAAAAAATATATTGACTTAAAAGCGTTTGGTAATAATTATTGGAGTTTATCAATTAATTATGTCAATGGTAATAAGGAAGAATATAGTGGTAAATCAAGTTATCCTAATAATTTTGAAGCTTTAGAAGAACTAAACCAAGATCTAATTTGTGAGGCACGAAATGACTGATATAACTATTGATGTTGAAAAAATATTACCATTTATTATTAAGAAATTTACGGAAGTATATGGTAATGAATATTCCGATATTATTTCAACAAGACTTAAAACTGCCACTATATTTCAATACTACAACATTGAAGGTTTAGGATCTTATATATATAATGTCTTAACTCTTAAGGAACGTGAATTATCTGTTAAGCTATTAGAAAGTATTGGTGAAAATAATTTAGATCTTGAAAAATATAAAAAAGATAAATACAAGTTTAATTTTGATGATGATGTTGAAGAAATACTAAGAAAGTATATAGGTACATCCCGTTATGGCTTTGGTGAAGAAAATAATTACTGGGCACCGCTTAAAGCTTTTAATCCTGATAATGATAGTAACCAATTTAAAGTTTTTAAAAATAAGCTTGTATTAATTAATTATTTACTTGGTGATAACCATGAAGAGATACCGGCCGATAATTTTGATTCCTTTACTAAAACAGAAGAATATGCCAATATATTAAAAAAGGTTGCTGAACTTAACGCAATTTATGATCCACTATTATTAGAATATAAAAACTTTAAGTCAAAAATGACTCAACATATAGATTTTATAGATTCTGAAAAAAAGAGAAAATATGAAGTTTTAACTAAGAAAAAATCAGAACTTCTTCAAGATATTTATCAAAAACTACCACCTGCTGTAATAAATGCTATTAAAGATAAACCATTATCAGACCAAATTGATATTTTTATGGGTTATTCTTTTAATATTGGTGGATCAAGTAATATTGAATCATTTAGTCAAGATGCAATGAAATCTTTAAAATCAGAATCGATAAGTCAAACTAGAAAGTTTTTTATTGCTACACAACAAGCAAAATACCTAACAAGATTAGCTCCTAATATCATAAATAAAGAAATAATTAATCCTGATTCAGATGAATGGATAGATGGATATTTAAATTTTTTAAATCAAGATAATGTTAAAAAGTATATCCCATCATCTGATGTAATTGATTATATTAGTTCAAATAGAAAGAAAATGTATGAAGAAGCTATTAAAGAATATTATACGACTAGGCAAGATTTTATAAATATAAAAACCGTTTTTGGTGAAGATTTAGAAAAAGATTTGGATGATATTTATGAACTAATAAAGAATGAAACAATATGTATTACTAGTTCAAATAATTATAAAGATGGAACTGCCCCAATAATGCTTTATGGAGTAAGGGATTATGGTTATTTATTTTATAGTTTTGCTCATGAATGTGGACATATTATAGATAAAATCTCACCTTATGGTTCAGGTTTTGACAAAAATGGTGCTAATGTTAGTAAAAATCCTTATGATGAATCATATCGTAAGTATGAAAAATTTAATGAGACGCTAAACGATATTTTTACAACTGAAGCAGTTAAATCATTACAAAATCAAGGAATATATTTGATTGAACCAAAAGAGTATACTCTATCGGATATTGATAATTGTAATACTTCTTTAATTACTAGAAATATACTACAACCATTATTACTTAGCTTTAGACAACAAATTATTAAAGCTAAAGTAAACTCAGATTCTAGTATACTTACTTCATATATTGGTGAAGAAAACTTTGAAGAATTAGTTGATGTTGTTAATAAAGTTGACTATCTTTCAAGAAATGGAGTTGTACCCAAAATTGATACATCACCAGATGATGAAATGGTTAAAGATTATTATAAACAATTAGAAAGAGCCCAAAATATTTATCTTAATATTGATTCTTATTATGATGCTAATTATTCAAATTATGGAGCTGACATAATTAGATAAGGTGGTATAAATAATATGATTAATTTTAAAAAGGCTCAGCATGAATTTAAAAAATATTTAAGTAGTTATGATTTAAATAATGGCATGATCAAGTTAAAAGTAAGACATACTTATGGTGTTGTTTCTCTAAGTGAATATATTGCGAGGGATTTAAACTTATCAGAAGAGGATATAGAACTTGCTAAATTAATTGCTTTACTGCATGATATTGCGAGATTTGAACAGGTAAAAGAATTTGGCGATTATAGAGATTATAAAAATGTAGATCATGCTGATTTAGCAGTTAAAATGTTATTTGAAGATAATTTAATAAGAAATTTTATTGAAGAAGATACATATGACTCTATCATATTAAAATCAATTAAAAATCATAATAAGCTACAAATAGAAGAAGGACTTAATGAAAAAGAATTATTACATGCCAAAATTATTAGAGATGCTGATAAAACTGATAATTTTAGAGTAAAAGCAAATGACAGATTTGAAGATATATTTAACTCTTCACAAGAAAAATTAGAAAACGATGTAATAACAGACAAAATCTATAATGATTTTATGAATGATAAGATTATTATAAATAGAGAAATAGTAACTGATATGGATTGTTGGTTATTATTTATATCATATATTTTTGATTATAATTTTCTATCTGGTTTAAAATATATTAGAGAAAATAACTATATAAATATCCTTGTAGATAGAATTGACTATAAAATTGATGATACCAAAGCCAAAATGGAAAAAGTTAGAGAACACGCTATTAGTTATATAGATAATAAATTAAAGATAAAATAACGAAAATAAGTAAATAAAAAAACGATTATTCCTTTTTTTAAATAATCGTTTTTAAAATTTAATATCTGATTTAATTAGTTTAAAACCTTTTGATAACCATTACCATTTACAATATCGTTGTATTCATCTTCAGTTAATTTTTGAGTCACCGTATCATTACCATCATAATAATAATTATTATAGTAAACGCCATAGTTATCAACAAATTTAACAAATAGCCAAACTGGAATAGTTATATCAGAGTTAACACTAACACAAGAAGTTTTATTATTTTGATTAATAATAATTAAATCAATAACGCTACTAATTTGATTAGCATATACTCCTTCTGATAAGTAATCAGACTCTAATCTTCTTTTTTGAGTAACTGATCCACTCATACCATAGCTAAATCCACTTATAAAAGTATCATTTTTAATATCATCAACATTACTTTGATCTAATATTGAATATTGAATATCACCATTAGTAGATGATTCATGACTACAACCAATTAAAGATGTAGCTACAGCACTAGATAAAGCTAAAGTACATAATTTTAATTTTAAAGCTAATAAATCTTTTTTATTACTCATCATTTTTCCTCTTTTCTTAAATTTGGCTATATTCTATCGCAAAATTTCAATTATAATTATCATTCATACTATCAAAGTTATTGTGGTAACTTATCCTAATTTTATTAGAAAAGAAGATTAATAAATGTACTATGATATTATGACAAATATACAATAAAGAGAAAAAACTAATTGTGAAGATATGGGTGATTATAATCATATTCTAAAATATTAAGCTTCCTTGTTTTATTATAAAATCGGTGTTAAAATAAGTTAC
>CAKPAQ010000014.1 GCA_934133015.1 uncultured Bacilli bacterium
AGGTACAAAAATAGTTTCTCCTTTATTTGAGTATTCTCTTTTGGTTTTAAAATTTAAAGTACCACTAATATAATCATTTATGACATGGCCATCTAAATTTTCTGATACAACGTATAGTTTTTTCCATTCTTTATTACTTTCCATATTTATCACCATTACTCCTTTATAATCTTAGTTTTAACCATAGAATCTTTATTAATATGTCCATCGTAATATGTATCATAGTAAGAATCAATAGATGGGTCTATATCAATATTTTCTATTATTGAACTTCTAAGTGTTTTTGTTATATTATTAACTAATGTTTGATAATTTTCACTACTTTCTTTGGCTTTATCATCTAGTTTATAGTCTACAAGATAATGTGTTTTTTCTGGTATTGGATAGATTTTGATGGCTTTATCGCCAATTGCTTCTAAAAAGTTACTTACATCTAAAGCTTTATTTTTGGTCTTTATCACACCAATACTAATAGTATCATAATCTCTTTCAATGCCTTCTTTACTTTTATCAACCCATCTTATTATTCCAGTAGGATTACTATGTAATAATAAAATTTGGGAGTTTTGTAACGCAATATCATAATTATCTAATGGTACAAAAAGATTTGTTTTCTTTTTTTCTGGTTCTATCTTTAATTTGATACCTAAATCATTTCTTATATGATTTTCTAAAAAAAGATAATCTTCGTTATTTTCAACAACGTATAGTTTTTTCCATACACGATGCCATTTAAAATTTAATTCTTTTTCCATAATACCCCCTAAAGTTATTTGCTATTATAACATGAATAGATGATAATAGTAAAGATAATTTACTTTTTATTTTTAAGTTCCTGTTTTAAATCATATAAGAAGTTTAAAGCTTCTATTGGTGTAATTTCTAAAGGATTAATATCTTCTAGCTTCTTTTCAATTATATTTTCTTTTTCTTCTTGTTCATTATCATAATCTAAAAATAGGCTTGTCTGAGTAAATGGTTGTTTTTTAATACTTTTATTTTCATATACACTAAGTATTTCGTTTGCTCTTTCAATTAAGCTGTTAGGAAGCTTAGCTAAGGATGCAACATGAATACCATAACTCTTATCAACGGCGCCATTTTTAACTTTATGAAGGAAAGTGATACTACCTTTATCTTCAATAGCACTTACATGAACATTTTTTAAGTTTTTTAAATCAAGTGCTAAAGTAGTTAGTTCATGATAATGAGTTGAAAAAAGAGTTTTAGCTTTGATTTTGTCATGAATATATTCAAGTATTGCTTGAGCAAGACTCATACCATCATAGGTAGCTGTTCCTCTACCAAGTTCATCAAATAAAATTAAGCTGTTTTCAGTTGCTTCAGAAATAGCTATATTGGCTTCTTTCATCTCTACCATAAATGTACTTTCACCACTTACTAAATCATCACTTGCTCCTATTCTGGTAAATATTTTATCAAAGATAGGAATTGTACAGCTTTTACATGGAACGAATGAACCAATTTGAGCCATTATTATAATGATTGCTAATTGTCTCATATAAGTACTTTTACCAGCCATATTTGGACCTGTAATAAGTAAAATGTTAGTATCTTTTCCCATTATTATATCGTTAGCTACATAGTCTTTTTTACTAACTTTTTCTACAACAGGATGCCTACCATCTTTAATATTTACAATTCTTTCGTTGGTTAGTTCAGGTCTTATGTAACTATTTTCTTCAGCGACTATTGATAAAGCTACCATCATATCTACTTCAGCTAAAGTTTTAGAAATTATTTGAATATTAGTTATATATTTTTTAACTTCATCCCTAATTGTCATGAATAATTGGTATTCCATATTAATTATTTTTTCTTCAGCACCTAAGATTATATCCTCTTTTTCTTTTAAAAGCGGAGTAATAAATCTTTCACAATTAGCTAAAGTTTGTTTTCTAACATAACCAAATTCATCTTTTATATCTTTAATATTGCCTTTACTAACTTCAATATAATAACCGAAAACTTTATTGAACCCAATCTTTAAGCTCTTGATACCAGTTTTTTCTTTTTCTTCATTTTCTAAAGCTAAAATAAAGTCTTTACTATTTTTTCTGATATTTTTAAGTTCATCTAATTCATTATTATAGCCATCTTTTATTAATGATCCTTCTTTTAAAGTAATAGGTGCATCTTCGTTAATTGCTTTTTCAAGTAAATCATATAGATCTGTTAATGTTTCTATGTTTTTATCGTATTTTAATTCAGCTAAAATATCATGGATATGTGGTAGAACTTTAAGCGAGTTTTTTAATTGAATTAAATCTCTAGCATTTAAATTACCATAACTAATTCTACTAGCTAATCTTTCTAAGTCATATACTTCGTTTAATTCATTCTTTAATTCTTCTTTTAGAATAAATTCAGTTAATAACTTTTCAATAATATTGTAACGTCTTTCAATTTCAACACGATCTGTTAGAGGACTTTCAATATTCATTTTTAAATATCTACTACCCATGGCCGTTTTAGTTTTATCTAAAAGCCAAAGAAGGGAGTATGTTCTATCATGATTACGGATTGTTTCAGTTAATTCTAGATTCTTTTTAGTATGAATATCGAATAATAAATGCTTACTTTCATCTACTATAGTTAATTTCTGTATATGAGATAAATTACCTTTTTTAGTTTCAAGTAAGTAGTTAAGTAAATGATAAAAACCAGTACTTAGACGTATATCTTTTATATCTTCGCAAATATATTTATAGTCTTCTCCTTCGTAACAATTATCAACGATGGTAACTAAAATATTATAATTATCTCGTAAAATACTTACAATATTACGATCTATTTTACTGTTTACAATACATTCTTTGATATTACGATTAACTACTTCTTTTATAATTTTATCTTGATCGTTTGGTACTATTAAAGCATAGGAATATCCGGTTGAAATATCAATATAACTTAATACATAACAGTAATCAAAGTCATAAATACTACCTATATAATTATAGTCTTTAGAGTTTAGATTATCATCAAGTCTAGTTCCTTTAGTTACTACTTGAATTACATCTCTTTCAACCATTCCTTTAGTTTCTTTAGGATCAGTTAATTGTTCACAAATAGCTACTTTGTATCCTTTATCAATTAATTTATCTAGGTAACTTTTATAAGCGTGATATGGAATACCACACATTGGAACACGTTCATCTAGACCACAGTTTTTACCAGTTAATGTTAATTCAAGCTCATGGCTACAAGTAGTAGCATCTTCAAAAAACATTTCGTAAAAGTCTCCTAATCTAAAGAAAATAATAGTATCTTCATATTTTTCTTTAATTTCTAGATATTGAAGCATCATAGGAGAAATTTTACTTTTATCTACTTCACTTCTTTTCATTTTGTCCTCCTCTAAATTGAATAATTTTGGCTTTTTTAATAGCACCTGGTATTTTTTCAGAACTTGAATATAAATTATCTAAAAGTTTATTTAAACCATTAATTTTTTGGCTTTCTTCTTGCGATTTTAGTTTTTCTTTTTCTAATCGTTTAGTATCAACAAAATTATTAAAACTAACAAATGATTTATCAATATTATAATTACTAGCGTCATAATATTCATCTTCATCTGGCAGATATAAAGGTGATGCGAAATTACCATTATAGTCGATGTAACCATAAATATCAGCAAGATTAGTATTATATTGCATAGAATAAATTTCTTTTTTAAAAAGTATTAAAGATTCTTTTTTTTCTATATCAAAATTAATATATGTAAAAAATGGAGTTATGATTTTAGCTTCATCTGGCTCATATAACGCAATTTCAGTATGACCATTACTACTTTTTTCAACGAACCAACAGGGTTCCTCTTTTATATTGAATAGTCTATAGTTTTCTACTTTATTACCTTTAAAATAGTTTGCAATTCTATAATCACCTTTATCATCTTTTTGAACATGATATGATTCGTAGAAATTTGTTGTAAAATCATAGCGAATAAAACAATAATTTTTTTTAACTTAAGTATAAAAGTATTCTGTTATAGGTACATCAGAAATAGGAATAACAGCTTGATGACATTGATTAAAAATGCCTTTATATTCTTTCTTATTATGTTGAAATGTTAACTCTATTAATTCATTAGTACCAGCAAGTAATGAACTTTTAGCTAATTTTAGTCCATAGCCTTCAATGTAATTGATATTTATTAGTTTCTTATTCAACATATTACCACCCATTACTTTCAAAACATTAATTATTATAACATTACAGTTATAAAAAAGAAATGTTATTTCGACATTTCTTGTAGTTTTTTAAGTGCTTCATCAAAGGTTGAAACACCAATTATTTTTATTTTATAATTATTACTTTTTTGAAGTTTTATTGCTTCATTATAGTTTTCTCCATTTGGTACGATAAAAACATCTGCTTTACTATTAACAGCACCTTTTAATTTGTATTTAACGCCACCAATACTACCTACATTTCCATTTAAATCAATAGTACCAGTTCCAGCTATCTTTAGACCATTAGTTATATCTTCTTCTACTAAATTATTATAAATTGATAAAGCAAGTAATAAGCCGCCTGATGGACCAGATTCATTATCAGAAAATTTTAAGGCTATTTTAGGATCTGTTTTATATTTATAACTTGCTTGGACTCCAATTCCGATTTGTTTAACATTTTCTTTTTCAATTACTTCACAAGTACCAGAATGTTTTTTATTATTTCTAATATATTCAATATTAAGAACATCGCCAACATTATGGTTAGAAACAATATTTCTAATATCAGATAAATCACCTATATTAGTATTGTCAAGTTTAGTGATGATATCCCCTACTTGTAAATCTGTTTTACTATTTTCATCAATATAAATAATATAGTTATAAGTATCAGTTATTTCTATTTTTTTATTAGCTTTAGTATAGCTAACACTAATTGCGTTAACATTAGCATCATTTAAAAAGATTTTATCTCTTTTGGTAACATCAGTATCGGTTTCTTTATTGTTTAAAGTGACATCTTCTTTAGGAGTAATATCCCAACTTGGTAAGATTTTAGCAAGAAGATAAGTTGGGATAGTAGCTTTAATTTCTGATACATAACATAAGTTAAAGCTACCTTTGCTTTTATAACTATTGGCTATTTCAATTTTATCATCTACATCAATTGTTCCACCACCACTATATATATAAAATGGAAGGGGGTATAAAGTTATAGCCAATAATAAAAAGGAAAATGGCAATATAATGGAAATATCTTTAATAAAGTTTTTTGTTTTTTCATAAATTTTATTATGCATATACTCATTCCTCTACTAAAGTATAGCACGAAAGAAGCGTTTTTATGAGAAAAAAATTATTAGTCAATGTAATTACTTGTCTACTTGTGACAATAACTTTTTGTATGATTTATTACTCAAAAGCTGTTATGGAAAGTGTTAGTTTTTCAATTTCTATTTGGATTGATAACTTGTTTCCATCACTATTTCCTTTTTTTATTGTTTCAAATTTATTATTAGAATATGGTTTTGTAGATAAAATTAGTAGATGGTTTAATAGGATAATGCCTAGTGTTTTTCATTTACCTAAAGAGGCTTGCTTTCCTTTTATTATAAGTATGTTTTCAGGCTTTCCTAGTGGAGCTAAATATACGAGTGAACTTGTTAAGTTAGGATATATAACACAAGATGAGGGAGCTAGATTGTTGACGTTTACTCATTACTCTAATCCTTTATTTATATTAGGGTTTATTGCGACTATTATTTTTAATAATTTTAAAATAGGAATTATTATATTAGTCGCACATGTTTTTACTAATATACTGGTTGGGATAATATTTAGAAAGAGAAAAAAATGTGATCTAAATAGAAAAATAATAAATATTAGTCATAAGAAAAGTACTACTTTCGGTAGTGCGTTACGAACTAGTATCTTTTCATCACTTGATACGATGTGTTTACTCTTAGGAATAGTTACTATATTTTTAATTTTAACTACTATTTTGAATGAAATTTTTAATTTTAATCCTCTTTTTAAAGTAGTGTTATCTGGCTTATTTGAAATGACTCAAGGAATTAAAGGATTAGCTATTTTAAATATACCTATAGTATTTAAAGTGATGATGGCGACTTTCTTTATTTCTTTTGGTGGATTAAGTGTGCATATTCAAGTTTTGAGTATAATAGATGAGGCTAAAATAAAATACAAGTATTTTTTTCTAGCTAGAATTGTTCATTCTATCCTAGCAGCAATACTTGTATCTATTTTATATATGATATTTATTTAAATACCTAGGTAAGTTATTCTCGCGTGTCCATTACCTTTGTTTCCAACAGCTTCTACTTTACCATCATAACTTGGCATAGTTACTTTATCTTTTTTAGCTTCTTTCCAGCTGTAGCCTTCTCCATCTATCATTAGAGTGTTGTCAAAGTAGTAACCACTATATTCAGAATTACTCTTCATATTAATTTGAGTACTAGTTGAATCTTCTCTAATACCTAAGCAACCAGCATGTCCAGATATATAAGATGAACCACCACCGGCACCGCCATGACCGCTTACACTACCAGTGAACCAACCACCACCGGCACCGCTTTGAGGTATGATTCCAGAATCTATGATTTGACCAAAGCCACCTGTTATTGTTTCACTAATAAAGTTGTTTTGCCCATCGTATGTTCTTAGTTTACCTCCGGCATTTTGAGTTCCACCAGTTCCATAGTTATGAGCATTATAAATAGTAAAGTTTGGCTGTGCTTCCCAACCAGTACTTTCACCATCATAACCAATAAGGCCACCACCAGCTCCACCGTTACCAGCACCATATAAAGTGTTAGCTTCTTGAGAGTCAATGTTACGGTTATTAGCACCACCGCCACCAGCTGCAACCATTATTCTAGATTTTAGGGAATTAAAATCATTCCATGTTCCATTTTTTATACGAACATCAGTAGCGCCACCCCCAGGGGCACCATATTTTTCTTGACCGGCCGCAATACTTGAACCACCATTGAAGCCACCTGAGGTTGTACCTTCAACACCAGTACCACCTATATAAAAATATAAGATTGTTCCTTTATTTAAATAGATATAACCACTTGTATATGCTCCTAGACCACCTTTATAAGCATTTTTATCACCACCTGATGCACCCCATAATTCGATTTTATAAGTACCACTTGCGGGAATAGTATAAGTTGTGATATCACCAGTATAAATTAAGTCTTTACTAATAGTAGATGTAGATAAAGTGTCATTATCAGTAGCTACTATATGAATACCAAAATCATCTTCATAATCAATATGTTCCATATTTATATCAATCGCATATATTTTAACGGTAGTTCCATCGGCTAAGATAACACTATCACTAGTTAAAATGTTTTCATCATTTATGAATATATTTTGAAAATCTCTTGGACTTCTTCCAGTAGGAATAGTATCAGGCAAAGTGTCATTAATTGGATATTTAGTATCACCATATTTTATGTATTTATTGTTTAAAAGTTTAATTAAATTAGTATTATTACTATCTTTTAATTTAGAAACAGCTAAGATTTTTTCAACCCCATCTTTAAATACTAAATTGATACAGCTACTATAGCTACTTGCTTGTTCAGTACATAAACCTTCTGAATTTATTTCATGTAAACCTCTATCAATTATATCTGTTTGAATTTCTTTAGTTAAAGTATTTTTATAGGTTACTAAATCTAATCTTTCCATTTCGATTGTAATACGGGCTTTATAATTCATAATAATTGTTAAAATACCCGCGATTATTACCATTATCAACGCAAACGTTAATATTACTTCTATTAAGGTTAGACCCTTTTCATTTAACTTTTTCACATTAATCACCTACATAATTATTCTTATAAATACCAATATTTGCGTATTTTTTAATGTTAGAACCATCTATCATTGGAACATTTCTTGAAATAAACACTCTGTATAATCCTATTAATTTATTGTTTTCACTATTGGGATTATAAAATGCTTCAGAATTAGCTACTGTTTTTAAATAATCTCTAAATCTTCCTAATTCACCACCACTGAATAATCGATCCATACTAGAGTCATTTATATCTTCTCTAAATTTTTCTAAGTCACTGGCATCATATCTGGTTATGTACATTATATCGGTATCTTCGATATGTAAGTTTTCTTTTAATTTTATACAGTAACTTGTGTCAATATATAGACTTTTATCATTACAGTTAGATATATCAGCATAACTGTTAGTTGATAAAAGATTTTCATCTATATATTTACTGGAAATGTTAGATATTACCATATTTTTTACTAAGTTAGCAGCATATACACTATCAACATCGTCAAATGCTTCTAGCTTTTCATATTGACCCATGATAGGTACGGTATTGCGATAAACAAAGACAAAAATGGCCATTACAAAGACACTAACCATTAAAGTTTCAACTAAAACGACACCCCTATTGTTTATTCTTTTCATAAAACTCACAATCCTTTATTGATTATTTTCTAAAAATATTATATACTAGATTAGTGTAAAATACCATAGGAAAAATAAAAAAGATTAAAGGGAGAGTTTGTATGATTAAATATGATGTAGCTAACACGCCAATTGTTGATTTGGTAAATAAAATAATTTTAGTAGGAGTTAAGTCACGTGCTTCTGATATTCACTTCGACCCTATGGAAGATGGATTAAAGGTTAGAATTCGTGTTGATGGTGAATTGAGAGATCACACTATTATTCCTAAAGATAATGAAAGAAATGTAATCACTAGAATTAAATTAATATCTGGAATGAATATAACAGAAAATCGTTTACCACAAGATGGTGCGATTAAAGGAAGAATTGATAATATTAATTTGGATATGCGTGTATCTAGTTTACCTACTAATGAAGGAGAAAAAGTTGTTATTCGTATTCTTGATTATAGTATGAGTTTAGAGGGATTAGATAGCTTAGATTTTTCACCAAGTAACCTTGAGAAAGTTCACCGAATGATATCAGTACCAAATGGAATTGTTTTAGTAACTGGTGCGACTGGTTCTGGAAAAAGTACTACTACTTACTCAATGTTACAAGAACTTAATAAGGAAAACACTAATATAATTACTGTTGAAGATCCGATTGAAATGAATATTGAAGGTATTAACCAAGTTCAAGTTAATTCAGATATTGGTTTAAGTTTCGCTACAGTACTTCGTTCTATTTTAAGACAAGACCCTAATATTATATTAATTGGAGAAATTCGTGATAGTGAAACAGCTAAAATTGCGGTACGTGCTTCTATTACTGGACATTTAGTATTATCTACAATACATACAAATAATTCACTTAGTACAATTGAAAGATTGTTAGATATGGATGTTGAAAGGTATTTATTATCTAGTGCTTTGGAAGGTATTATTTCGCAAAAACTTGCTCGTAGGATTTGTCCACATTGTCGTAAGAGTCGTCCTACTACTCCACTTGAAAAAGAAGTATTTAAGAGAGTTTTAAATAAGGATATTGAAGAAACTTGGGAAGCAGTTGGTTGTGAAAATTGTATAAGTGGTTACTTAGGAAGAATTGCTATTCAAGAAGTTTTACTTATTAATGAAGAGTTAAGAGATATAATTAGTTCTGAAGAAACTACAAAAGAAGAAATCAGAGAAATCGTTTACGGAAAAGACAATACAGTTACCCTACTTCAAGATGGTTTAGAAAAAGTATTAAATGGTTATACTACATTTGATGAAATCTATAAATTAATAGAAATTGAAGATGACATTGATAATAATATTAGTAATATTGCTAAAAATATGGAAGATGAAAATAAAAAATAATGGTTCAAAACGAATCATTATTTTTTTATAATTTCTAATATTTCTTGTTTTATTTCTTCTGGTGTTTTTAGGCAATCATAATCTTGATTAACACAATTTACTATATTCCAGTTATATAACTCAGCTAATTCTATATATACTTGTTCTGATTTAATTAAGTGATTTTCATCTTTTTCTACTTGATCTAAATCTGGTCTATTTTTCATTAACTCTTTGGTAAATCTGAATGGTACATGTAAATAAATAGTAATATCTGGTTTAGGAAGTTCTAATAACCAGTACTCTAGTTTGTCAATCCAACGAAAAAAGTTAAATCTTTCAGTATTATCATCAATCTTTGAACCTTGATGAGCCATATTTGAACTGACGTAACGATCAAGAATAACATAGTAACCATCATTTAAATATTTTTCAACTTTAGGAAAATTATATTTTCGATCTGCAGCATAATATAGGCATGAAATTTTAGGATCGACTTTTACAGTTCCTTCTGGAAATAAACACTTACCAACATCTTTGCGTCCAAGTAAGGCTCCTCCTACTATTTTACCAGTTGGGGTATCATACATTGGGAAAGATAAACAAACTGATTTATAACCTAATGATTCAAGTTCTTTTGATACAAGTTTAGCTTGGGTATTTTTACCTGAACAATCAGTACCTTCAATTACTATAAGTTTTCCTCTCATGTTATCACCCACTATGTTAATTATATATCATTAAACAGATGTTCGTCAAGACTTAATTTTACTGATATGATTGTTTATACGGTGACTTCGGCAAATTGCTTTTCCTTGACTTTTCATTTTTGCGGCATAACTAAGAAAATTTCTTTGGTAACCTGTATATTCACTTTCTCTATCATGTGATACTTTTTTCAAATGTGCCTTAAAAACGACTTTACATGAATGTAAAAGATAATTAGGAATATTATTAAGTTCTTGTTTAATTAAAGGTTTCAAATAACTTAATTTTATTCCGTATCTATTAATACATTCATCAATATAATATTGTCTTGCTTTTAATACTATATCACTATTATCTTGTTTTGTAGAAGCCATAGCTGAGAAGTATTGTGCTTGCATATCTTCTATACTGGCTTTTTCAGACATTGAAACTATTTGTTCAACCATAATTCTAGTAGCTATTTGGGTAGCTAAGGAATGCAAGGTAGCTATATCATTAAAATATGTTTGTAAAGATTGTGTAGATGGATTATTATTATTTAGAAATGATTGAATATGTTCATGAAAAATAGATAATACATCTATATTTATTTTGAGAAGAAATTCTTTGTTTTTTAGATAATCTTTTCGTTCAAATATTGAATGACAAAAAGTATTAGCCCATTCATAGTCTTCAGGCTTCATATATTTTTTTATTTGAATACTATAATTT
>CAKPAQ010000015.1 GCA_934133015.1 uncultured Bacilli bacterium
TGATATTTCTACATCTTCATCATCAAATGATTTTAATGCCTCCATCATATATTTAGCAACAAATGATATTCTTATATTTTCATCATTATTTTTTGTAACATTCATTTTTTCTTCTACTTTACCGATTTCAGCACTACTACTTCTTACAAATAATTTATTGCCATCTATTTCAAAAGTTACTATATTCTTCTCTTTATCACTTGTCAAAATACTAGCACGATCTATTACATTATATAAATCACTTATTTTAGTATTTATTTTCAACATAAACTCATCTGGTAATAGATTAGCTGTATTTGGATAAGTACCACTAATAAGTCTTGATTGGAATAAAATATTATTCAATTTTATTAAAACTTTATTATTAAATATATGTAATTCTAAATCTTCTTCATTTTCATCCATAATTTTAATAAATTCTAACAAGTTCTTACTTGGTATAACAATATTATAATTTTCTTCCGCTACATTTCTTAAATTTATAATCTTTCTAGCTAATCTATACGAATCAGTTGAGTTACATTCTAATAGATTTCCGTTTATTTTAAAATTTATACCAGTTAAAATAGGTCTTGATTCATCATTACTTGATGCAAATGAAGTTTGATTAATAATTGATTTAAAAGCTTTACCTAAAATTGTAATAGGTGTTTTACTCATTTCAAGATTAATATTTGGATATTCACTCTTACTTATACCATTTAAATTAAATTCACTATTTTCTGTGTAAATTGTTATTTTTAAATCATCTACTACTTCGATATTAATAAATTCATCTGGTAATTTTCTAACTATATCTAATATATATTTACCTTGTATAATAATACTACCTTCTTTTTCAATTGTCATATCTTCATTATTTTCAATAAATACTTGAATAGTAATATCATTATCACTAGCTGTTAAAGTTAATCCTTTACTTTCTAACTCAAATTTTATACCAGCTAACACAGGTACTAAATTTTTAGTACTAATTGCTTTTGATACTTTATTTAATCCATCTAATAATACATCTTTTTTAATTCTTAATTTCATATTTAATTCCTTCTTTCTTATAAATTATTATTATTATTACAGTGGAAACTGTTGAAAACTTTTATTACCCTTATTATATCACAAATTTTTAATTTTTTACTTGTGGATAAATAGTTGAAAAAATCAAAATTATTAACAACTATATAATTTCTTTCTTTAATTTTTCTATTATATTTGTTAATTCTTTATTAGTTAACATCTCTTTTTCTATCTTTTCAACTGAATGCATTACTGTTGAGTGATCTTTTCCTCCAAATTCAATCCCTATCTTTGGAAAAGACTCATTTGTTAACTTTCTACACAAATACATAGCCACTTGCCTAGGAAAAGCTAGATTTGCACTTCTCTTTTTTGATTTCATATCATCTACTGATATTTGAAAGTGTTCAGCAACTATTCTTTGAATTCTATTAATATTATTTTTTTCACTATATCCTTTATTTACATAGTCTTTTAAGACATCAATGGCTAAATCAAGTGTTATTTCAGCACCACCCATTATTGTTGAGTATGCCAGTAACCTAGTAATTGAACCTTCAAGATGTCTAACATCACTACCAACATTAGATGCTATATATTCAATAACGTCATCAGGAATATTTTTCTTAATGGACTCCCCTATTATCTTCTTTTTTATTATTGCTACTCTTAAATCAAAATCTGGTGGATAAATATCAGCTGTTAGACCCCAGCAGAATCGAGTTCTAAGCCTATCTTCTAATAGTTTCAAATCATCAGGTGATCTATCAGAGGATATTATTATTTGTTTATTGTCATTATATAATGTCGTAAATGTATGAAAAAATTCATTTTGTGTTTGAGTCGCACCTTGAAAAAATTGAATGTCATCTATTATCAATACATCTATATTTCTATATTTATCTTTAAAATAATTGACATAATCAAAGTTTTTACCATGTTCATCTTTTTTATTTATTCCTAAGAAGTCATTGATAAATTGATCACTTGATACATATAAAACCTTTTTATTACTATGTTCTTCAATATAATTACCAATAGCGTGCATTAAATGTGTTTTACCTAACCCACTATTTCCGTATATAAATAATGGATTATATATATTACCTGGATTTTCAGCTACATCAAATGCTGCTGCTTGAGCAAATCTATTACTATTTCCAACTATAAAATTATCAAAAGTATAATTCTTATTTAAATTAGATTTGTGTACTCTTTCTAAAGGATTATTATAATTTATGTTAGTTTTATCAACATAATTATTAATAAAGTTATCATTTTGTTTTTCTTTTTGTTCTTCTTCCTCTATTTCTTCTCTTAAATAAAACTCAGCTTCAATATTATCACCGATTATTTCAGATAAAGTGCTTACAATTAAATCATAATATCTAGTAGCTAAATGTCTTTTAAACATTCCCATTGGTACAATTATTTTAGCTACACCATCTTTATATTCATATAATTCAGTATCTTTAAACCATGTATTAAAAGATA
Source organism: uncultured Bacilli bacterium (assembly GCA_934133015.1). Classification (GTDB taxonomy): domain Bacteria; phylum Bacillota_I; class Bacilli_A; order RF39; family UBA660; genus Alloscybalousia. The sequence continues at coordinate 2,509 of CAKPAQ010000015.1, forward strand.
AGGGAGTCATATTATTTTTAATACTATTAAGAAAATTAGACCATATAATCTTAACATTCATAATATCCCTCCCCTGATAAAGCCAATTTGCAAGTCATATTGTAACTTAAAATTGTGGAAAAGAAAATAGTAAAAATAAACTTTTTTTTAATCCACAAACAATTCACAAATTATCAACATGGTTTTCCACAATTGATAACCTTATTATATATACATTTTAAAAAGTTATCAACAAAATTAAAAAAAATCAAATTCACATAGTTGATAACGTTATAAACAGCATTGTGGAAAATGTGAATAAAAAAATATTAACACTTTTATATTGACAAAATATAGCTTTATAACTTATACTAATGTAGATTTTATGTCTGGAGGTGGAATTATGAAAAGAACTTATCAACCAAATAATAGAAAAATGAAGAAAAAACATGGTTTTTTTGCAAGAATGAAATCTAAAGTATTAAATAGTCGTAGAGCTAAAGGTCGTAAAAGACTATCAAAATAAAAACTACTGTACTCAGTGGTTTTTTTCTATTATAATACTTTATAAGGTGATATTATGAAAAAAAGAGACACTATAAAAGAGAGCAAAGATTTTCAAAAACTAATAACAACAGGGAAGTTAATTAAAAATCACTATTTAATTGTTTATTATCTTAAAAATGATTTTTCAAAAGATAGATTTGGAATTTCAGTTGGCAAAAAAATTGGAAATGCAGTAACTAGAAATCATTATAAAAGACAATTAAGAAATATTATTGATCATAATAAAAATCTATGTTCAAATGACAAAGATTATATTATAATAATAAGGAAGAGTTGCTTAAATGCATCTTATCAAAATATTGAAGATAGTTTTAAGAAAATTATGTTTAATATAAATAAAGGAGAGAAAGATGAAAACTAGAACTAAAAAAAATATATTTTTACTACTATTAATAATGCTACTAGTTACTGGATGTACAACTACATTAAAAACAGAAGATAAAAAAGTAGTAAAAAATCCTGAAACAGGTCAAAGTTTAACTGAAAATATCTTATGTCGACCAACAAATAAGAATACTATTAAAGTATATGAAAAGAATGGGGTAGACTTAGCTGCTATTCCTGAATGTAATGATTTTTCAATTACAAGTGGTGGATATGATGGATTATGGACTAGTATATTTGTAAAACCTCTTGCTTTTGTAATATTATTTATAAATAAATATGTCAAAAACGCAGGATTGGCTTTAATTATAACAAGTCTAGCATTAAGACTAGTTTTATATCCATTAACTAGAAAAACTGCTTTACAATCAGAATTAATTAAAAAGGCTCAGCCAGATTTAGATAAATTAGAAAAAAAATATGCAAATAAAACTGATTCTGATTCTATGATGAAGAAAAGTCAAGAAATGACATTAATATACAAGAAACATAAAATCAACCCAGTGTTAGGCTGCTTATATTCCTTTATCCAATTACCTTTATTCATAGCTTTCTTAGAGGCTATAAATAGAGTTCCAGCATTATTTGAAGGAAAGTTCTTATCATTACAATTAGGAACAACTCCTTCAATGGGAATATTTAGTAATGGTCAATGGCTTTATCTATTATTGATAATTTTAATTGGAGTTACAACTTACTTCTCATTCAATTTAAATAAAACAGCTTCAACCACTGGATCACAAATGCAAAATATGACTAATATAATGACTGGTATGATCGTAGTAATGGGAATATTTATGCCAACCGCATTATGTATTTATTGGATCACAACCAATTTATTTACAATAGTTCAAAATCTACTTGTAAAAAGAAGTAAGGAGGCCCAATAATGTTAATAAAAAATAATTACACAGGTAAAAATTTAGAAAGTGCTATAAATAATGCTAAAATCGCACTACAAGAAACCGAAGATAAACTTTATATTAAAGAATTAGAAACAAAAAATAGTTTATTTAATAAAAAAGTAGAAATCGAAGTAATAAGATATGACGATGTTATTGAATACATAAAAGAATACCTAAAGACTCTTATCAATAATATGGGTCTAAGTTGCAATTTAGAAGTAAAAAAGAGAGAACAAAATGTAATATTTACTATATATTCTGATAATAATTCTATATTAATAGGAAAGAATGGTAAAACATTAGAATCAATCACAACGATAACTAAACAAGTTATTCAAAAAGAATTAGGTAAATATTTTAATTTTACTATTGATATTGGTGAATATAAAAAAGAAAGAGAACATAGATTAGAATCCCTTGCTAAGAAAATTGCTAGAGAAGTATCAATATCTAAAGTAGCCGCAAAATTAGATCCAATGAACTCATATGAAAGAAGAATCATTCATACTACTTTATCTGATAATAAAAAAGTAACAACTGAGAGTGAAGGGGAAGAACCTAATCGTTATGTAGTAATTAGACCTAAAGAAGATGAATAATCTTCTTTTATTTTTTCTAAAATATGGTATAATAAAGCCACTTTGGATGTGGTATAATGATAAAAATAGAAAATAAATTATTTCATGGAATTAATATTAGTAATTATAATGAAACTTCAAATTTGTCTGAATTATATGTACTAAAAGAAATTTTAAAGTTAGGTAAAATATTAAATAGAAAAGATTTATATACCGAAAAACAAGAAATAATTCCACATTTAAACCATGAGTATTATCAAGCTGATAATGAAATTTGTTTAGCTTTTCATCCTAATAATAAAGAATATGAATTATTAATAGATCCAATAGAAGATGCTTTCTATGATTTTATTATGAATCATATTTCAATTATACTAAGTGAACAATTAACGATAAATAACTTTTATAAAGTTGCAGGTATACCAAGAGAAATAAGAGTAGAAAAATCAATAGTTTTACCAAAATATATAGAAGCAATAGGGTATTGTGATAAGGTTACCAAGATTATAACAACAATTAACGGTTTGATAAATGAAGAAAATTATGAACAATTAAAGAAATTAATACTTAATAATTATTACCATGAATTTTTTCTAGTAAAAGATGCAAAAAAATATGTAGAATCAGAATATCAAAAGTATAATCAAATAAGAGAAATATTACAAAATACTGGTTATAATATTCCAATAGTAGATCCTTTAACAGGACTTGAACATAATTCTATAGAAGAAAACATAGACAAAGTAGAAATTACTCTAAATAAAATAAAAAAAATAAGAGGTGAAAGAAGATGAATGATACAATCGCAGCCATTTCTACAACACAAGGAGTAGGCGCAATATCAATAATAAGAGTTAGTGGTAATGATGCTATAAAAATAGTAAATAAAATATTTAAGGGAAAAAATCTAGAAACAGTAGAAAGTCATACAATTAACTATGGACATATCGTAGATAAAGATGAAGTAATTGATGAAGTATTAGTATCAGTTATGAAATCACCTAAAACTTTTACTACTGAAGATGTAGTAGAAATTAATTGTCATGGTGGTATTTCCACTACTAATAAAATTTTAGAACTAGTATTAAATAATGGTGCTAGACTAGCTGAACCTGGAGAATTTACAAAACGTGCCTTTTTAAATGGTAGAATAGATTTAACTCAAGCAGAATCTGTAATGGATTTGATTAATTCTAAAAATGAGTCAAAAAGAAAAGTAGCCATTAAAGGTTTAAATGGTTATGTTAGTAATATTATTAGAAACTTAAGACAAGAAATATTAGAGTTACTAGCATCGATTGAAGTAAATATAGATTATCCAGAGTATGAAGATGCGATCGTGATGACTAATGATATCGTAAAACCAAAGATTGCTGAAATAAAAGAAAAATTAGCTAAAATTATTAATGAATCTGAAAATGGTAAGATTCTAACTAGTGGTATTAAAACTATCATTATTGGAAAACCAAATGTAGGAAAAAGTAGTATTTTAAATAGATTATTAGATGAAGAAAAAGCAATTGTTACTGATATTGAAGGAACAACTCGTGATACAGTTGAAGGTTCTATTACGATTAATGGAGTATCTTTAAATATTATTGATACAGCTGGTATTCGTGAAACAGAAGATATTGTAGAAAAAATAGGGGTAGAAAAGAGCTTAAGCTTAATTAATGAAGCAGACTTAATTATTATTGTTTTAAATAATAATGAAGAACTAACAGAAGAGGATAAAAAAATATTAGACGCATGTAAGGATAAAAAGGTAATTGTCGTTATTAATAAAAATGATTTAGAAAGAAAAATTAATATTAAAGACATCAATTATAAGAATATAATTTATACAAATACAGTAGATTTATCTGGTATAGATTCTTTAAAAGAAAAGATAGTAGAATTATTTAATTTAAATGAACTTGAACAACAAGATTATACTTATCTAAGTAATGTAAGACAAATTTCACTAGCAAAAGAAGCATATCAAATTCTAAAAGAAGTAGATAATGGTATAGAAAATGAAGTACCTGTTGATATGATAGAAATTGATATTAAGCATGCTTGGGAAAAACTTGGTGAAATAATAGGTGAAACTTATACTGAAGAATTAATAGATCAACTATTTAGTCAGTTCTGTTTAGGTAAATAATACAGAATAATTTACTTTAAGCTAACAAAAAAATGCCACGCCCATTGACATGGGGAGGGGAGTAGCTATAGTAGTTATAGCGCTAGTTATAATTGGTATTACATATTTCACTTCAGATAAACTTGTATGTAAATCAGATGAAGGTAACATAACTATTATGTATAATGATAAAAAAATTAAAGGTTATACTGCTAATGGAATTACTTATGATTTAGAAGGTCAACAAAAAATAGCTGAACAAATTGGTGTAGATGAGTATTTAAGTCAATTTAAAGATTGGTTTAGTAATAATAAAACTGGAACTTGTAAGTAATAAAAAATTAATTATCTATATTTAAAATTACAAAAAATGCAATAACGATACAAAAAAAGAACTTTAAAGTCAAAAATTATTTCCCGGGAAATAATTTTTTTCTATTTATAATAAAAAAATTAAAAATATAGTGTATAATAATTCCAGAAAAAAGAGGAAGTGTATCAAAATGGAATATGATATTATCGTTGTAGGTGGAGGTCATGCTGGTTGTGAAGCATCACTAGCATCAGCCCGTCTACATAATAAAACTTTATTAGTAACAGGAAATATAAAAAATATAGCTGATATGCCATGTAATCCATCAATAGGTGGACCCGCAAAAGGAATTATTGTAAGAGAAATAGATGCCTTAGGTGGTGAAATGGCTAATAATATTGATCATAGCTGTCTACAAGTCAAAATGTTAAATACAAAAAAAGGCCCAGCTGTAAGAGCATTAAGGGCACAAGGTGATAAAATTACTTATCCAAAAGCTATGTTAGAAACTATGAAAAACCAAGAAAATCTAGAGATTAAAGAGTCACTAGTAGAAGATTTAATTGTAGAAGATAATAAAGTAAAAGGTGTAGTTTTAGAAAACGGAGAAAAGATTTATGCCAAAGCAGTAGTTCTAACAACTGGAACATACTTAAAAGCAGTTATTCTAAGAGGAGCTAAAAAAACAGTTAGTGGTCCACATGGAGAAAGACCATCTAAATTTTTAAGTGATAAACTAAGAGAGTATGGATTTACGATTCAAAGATTAAAAACAGGAACTCCTCAAAGAATAGATAAAAATAGTATTGATTATTCAAAAACCAGTCTAGAACCAGGTGATAGCGTTCCACATACTTTCTCATTTGATAACACACCACTTTATAAAGTAGAAGACCAAGTACCATGTCATCTAATCTATACAACGAAAGAAACTCATAAAATTATCATGGATAATCTAGAAAAATCAAGTATGTATGGTGGTTATGTAGAAGGAATTGGTCCTAGATATTGTCCTTCTATAGAAGATAAAGTCGTTCGTTTTAAAGATAAAGAAAGACATCAACTATTCCTAGAACCAGAAAGCTTGTATTATGATGATATTTACATTCAAGGTTTTTCAACTAGTATGCCAGAAGAAATTCAAGATTTAATGGTACATAGTTTACCAGGTTTAGAACATGCCAAAATATTAAAATATGCCTATGCGATTGAATATGATGCCATAGATCCTCTACAACTAAAACAGTCACTTGAAACTAAAGTCCTTGAAAATCTATTTACAGCCGGACAAATAAATGGTACAAGTGGTTACGAAGAAGCAGCAGGGCAAGGATTAATAGCTGGTATCAATGCATCTCGCAAGATCCATAACCAAGAACCATTAATTCTTAAAAGAAATGAAGCTTATATTGGTGTATTAATTGATGATTTAGTAACAAAAGGAACCAAAGAGCCATATCGTATGTTAACATCTCGTGCTGAATATCGTTTATTACTTCGTCATGATAATGCTGATTTAAGATTAAGAGAATATGGGCATGAAATAGGTTTAATAACAGAAGAAAGATATCAAAAATTTATAGAAAAGAAAAAACAAATTCAAGAATTAATAACTTTACTAAAAAATACCAAAATAACTCCTAAATCAGAAGTAAATGATTATCTAATATCTATTAATTCAACTAAGTTATTAGATGGTATTACTCTATATGAACTATTAAAAAGGCCAGAAATAACATTTGATAATATAAAACATTTTATAGATATTAATTATAGTAATGAAGTAATGGAACAAGTAGAAATAATGGATAAATACGAAGGCTACATCGTAAAAGCAAATAGAGAAGCCGAAAAAATGTTAGACTTAGAAAAAGTAAAAATACCAGAAGATATAAACTATGATAACGTTCATAATTTAGCTAGTGAGGCAAGACAAAAATTAGCCCAAGTAAGACCAACTACTATCGCACAAGCTTCTCGTATTAGTGGTGTTAATCCAGCTGATATTTCTATCTTAATGGTTTATTTAAAAAAGGAAAAAAGAATATGAATTTAGATTTATTTATAGAAGAAACAAAAAAACTAGGTATCACTTTAATAGACTCGCAACTAGAAAAATTAAATAAGTTTTATGAATTATTAATTTCATGGAATCAAAAAATGAATTTAACTAGAATAACAGAAAAAGAAGATGTTTATCTAAAGCACTTCTATGATAGTCTAACAATTAGTAAAGTAATAGATCTGAATCAAGATTTAACTCTATGTGATGTTGGTAGTGGTGCTGGATTTCCAGGAATTGTTTTAAAAATTTGTTTTCCTAATTTAAAAATAACTTTACTAGATTCTCTTCAAAAAAGAGTAAATTATTTAAATGAAATAATAAAAGACTTAAATTTAAAAGATATAGAAGCTATCCATACAAGAGCAGAAGATTATGCCAAACAAAATCGCGAAAAGTTTGATGTAGTAACAGCAAGAGCAGTAGCTAATCTTAAAATATTATCAGAATTATGTATTCCAATGGTAAAAGTAAGTGGCTCTTTTATTGCGATGAAAGCAAATATTGAAGAAGAAATTGAAAATAGTACGGAAATATTAAAAAAATTAGATAGTAAAATAGAAAAAATAGAAACATTCTATTTACCAATAGAACAAAGTATTAGAAATATTATTCTGATTAAAAAAATAAATAAAACTAATAATATATATCCACGCCGCATCGAAAAAATAAAATCTGCTTAAGAAAGTCAAAAAATCTAAATTTGACTTTTTTTCTTGTAAGACCATAAAATTATGATATAATATTTACAGAATAAAAGAATAAAGAGTGAAAAGAGGGTTAATATGGATAGAGAAGTAGTAGATTTATATTTGGATGACATTATCCCTAACCGTTTCCAACCAAGAGAGGTTTTTAATGAACAAGCATTAAGAGAATTATCAGATTCCATTAAAGCTCATGGTGTTATACAACCAATAATAGTTCGTAAAATTGGTGATAAATATGAAATAATAGCTGGAGAAATAAGATAAAATGCAGCTGCAAAGGCAGGATTGACTAAAATACCAGCAATCATAAGAAACTTAGATGATAAAGAGACTTCAAAAGTAGCACTTCTAGAAAACTTACAACGAAAGGATTTAACACCAATTGAAGAAGCTAGAACTTATCAAAAAATATTAGAATTAGATTCAATGACTCAAGAAGAATTAGGTCGTACCATGGGTAAATCTCAAGCTGCAATAGCTAATAAAATGCGTCTATTATCATTGCCAGATGAGATTCAAGAAGCACTTTTACGAGATCAAATTTCAGAACGTCATGCAAGAAGTTTATTAAACTTAAAAACACCAGAAGAACAAATAAAAATGTTACATGACATTATAAATAAAAGAATGACTGTTAGAGAATTAGATAATGCTATAAAAGTAATAAATGGAGAAGAGCCGGTTTATCAAGTTGAAAAAGAAAATACTGTAGTTAATGATCAAACACCTAAAGATTTAGTAGAGCCAGTAAAAGAAAGTCCTATAGTAGAAGAACAAAATGATTCTTCTGATACCACAATTCCACAAGATGGTTTTATG
>CAKPAQ010000016.1 GCA_934133015.1 uncultured Bacilli bacterium
AATAAAAATAAACCGGTATTTTTTAATTCCTTCATGATTGCCTCCCTTATCTCAATTATAATTTTTTATTATTTTTTCTTGATTAGCTTTAAATTTTTCTCCTATCAAAGTTCTAATTTGATAAAAGTTATTATCATATACTCCTGATACTAGAATACTTTTTATCATATCATTTTTTTCTAAATATATATTCTTAGCTGCCTCTGATTTTTTACCACTAGTAAGAATTACCTTTGGTCCTAAATTAGTAATAGCCAAGAATGTAAAAATACCACTAACCAAAATAGTAACAAGAATAACTATCAATCTTTGATAATTACTAATTTTCTTTATATTATTATCAACAGGTATAATAAGTAAACTAACTATAAAAGATAAAATAGAAACAACTAATATTTTATAATCAGTATAGGAAATAAGAGTTTTAATATCCAAAAATAAATGATCAAACACAATATTAGAAGAAACTTTATAATTTAGATATTCCAAATAGACAAGTACTATATTTATAAAGTTTAAAACTATATAAAAAAATTTTCTATACCTATTATTAATTAAAAAATATATACCTATAAAAATAAAAATAATACTAAATGTAAAAAAATTAGGGCTTACTTTAAATATTGGATAAAAGTTACTATCTATTAAAGTTCTAAAACCAATATCCATTATATAAAATGATGTAAAAATAATAAATCCCATTAGAACTGTTGCCCATATACTATAATGTTTTTTCATTTACTACACCCCTGTATTTAAATTATATCACTAATTTACATTTCTTTTAATATATTTATTTGTATAATTGATATTATTTTTATATAATTATAATAGAGGTGTTGATATGAAGAAGTTTTATTCTAATGAAAATGAAAAAAAGAAGAAATTAGACATGATTAATAATGAAATAGATAATAAACTTAAAGAACTTCCTAGTGATTCTACTAGAAAGTTAAACTTAAGTATTTATATATCACTTGCTTGTGTCATAGTTTTTACAATTATATATTTTATTTCCAGTATCCATTATAGTTTTGAAATAGAAAAACAAATAGAAACTATTATTAGTACCACAATTATCTGTTTATTTAGTATTAGTTTTATCGTTATTGGTTTATTTCTAGATTTTAAGAAAAAAAGAATTGCGGTAATTATCGGTTCAATAATATTTTGCCTCTACTTTATATTTCAAATACTAGTTCAAAATTCTATTATAAACTTATCTAAGCAAAGTACTATTCCTAACTTTTTTGATAAAGAAATAACTGAAGTTGTAAAATGGGCTGAAGAAAATAATATATTAGTTGAACAAACTTATGAAAAAAGTGATAGTTTTAAGCTTTATCACATTATTAGTCAAGATGTTAAACCTGGTAGTTTAACTAAAAAAATTAAGAAAATTAAAGTTGTCGTATCAGATGGACCCGAAGAAAATAAAGAAACTTTAATACCTGATATGATTGGTTGGACTACTGATGAGGTAATAAAATTTGTAAATAAAAATTTCCTAACTAATTTAAATATAAGTTTTGAATTTAATGACGACGTCCAAAAAGATATTGTTTTTGGTCAAATAAATGAATCTCCTAAAATGTTAAGAAATAGTAAAATAGATTTAAAAATATCACTAGGTACAGAAAAAGACATTCAAGCTATATCAATGAAGAACCTAGTTGGGTTAAATACTTTCAGCGCCACTACATGGTTAGGTAGAAATAATATTAAATATGAAATTCAATATGGTTATAGTGATAAATATGATGAAGGTACTGTTATTAAACAAAGTATAACTAAAGGAAAAATAATTGACAAAGAAAGAACAAAAATCGTTATTATTACTATAGCTATGAAAAATAAAATAACCGTTCCTGATTTGACAAAACTAAGTCTTAGTGAAATAACTACATGGGCTACTGAAAATAAATTAAAAGTAGAGTTCAAAGAAGAATATGATGATACTATTGAAAAAGGTAAATTTATATCAAGCAATAAAGCTAAAGGAAACATTTTAAACACTGGTGATACTATTCAAGTAACTATTTCTAAAGGACAAATAAAAATGATAAAATTTACTAACATTGATGACTTTAGAAAATGGGCTACTGAAAATGATATTACCTACAACATCAGTTTTGAATTTAATGAAAAAGTAAAAGCCGGTAATATAATAAGTTCATCTCATAATGAAAATGAAGTAATTAAAAATGAAGATACTGTTAACTTAGTAATATCCCAAGGTGGAACTGTAACTGTTCCAAATTTTATTGATAAAACTAAAAGTGAAGCCACTACTCTATGTAAAGAAAACAATTTAAAATGTAATTTTGAAGGTAATGGTAATAAAGTTAATAATCAATCAATGCGATCAGGAAGTACTGTTCCTATAAATACATCTATTACCCTAAACCTAAACTAAAAGAAACTATTTCAAAAACAGTTTCTTTTTTTATTTAAAATTAACAATTTCTTTATATATTTTCTTTAGATTATTATACATTTCTATATCACAATCTACTATTTTAATCTTTTTTAAATAAGTCATATTGGCAAGACCATCCATCAAAGATATTATAAGTAATAAAGCTACATTATAATTACTACTTTTCTTTACCCTCGGCGCTATAATACTAACTTCTCTTATCATATTATTATCTGCTGTTAAAAAGGCATAATAATATTTCTTTAAAATAATACTTTCTTCAAACGAACCAATTTTTTTATCAAAGACACTAACCAAATCAACATAAATAGCCTTTTTATCGTTACTATCAGTAGTAATAACTAGATCATTATTAATAATATTGCTCATTGTAAAAGTTACATTTTTCTTAAGTAGTTTAATAATTTCTTTAAATCGACAACCTAATTTAGATATTCCATAATATAAAAAAGCAAGCCTAATAAAAGAAGTATTCATAGGAATATAATCATTATCAAAATATAACATTGATTTACCACAAAATGGACATAAACAATAATTTTTTCTATTAACAGCCCTTATTAAATCAACATAAAATATCTCTCTGCAATTGTAACAAGCTCCAATATTATTATTATCAAGTTTTTCGGCATAAGGATGATTATCCTTAAGATTTTTAATCTCAACTAAAACTTCTTTTAAAGAATAATCACTAATTGGTAGATTAGTATCTGGATAAGTTAATAACTTTTCAATAATTAATAATATCCTATTATTTTTAATTTTCTTAGTACTAACCAAAACATATAAATTTATAAGTAATTCATTTTCTAATAATGAATCAATATCTTTATCTTTTATATCTTCATAAACTTTCAAATAATTTTTAGGCATAACTAAAAAATATCTAATATCATCAAATAATTGCGGAATTAATTTTACTTCTAAGTTTAAATATTTTTCTAGCCACCAATATTTCATATTTCACACCATCAAAACTATAAAAAGGATGCCTAACATCCTAATTATTTACTATATCTATTAAAATCTATTTCTGTATCTAACTCTGGAAAATTAAGAATTAATTTATTAAATTTCTTTTTATCAATTTTCAATAATATATCTTCTCTAAATAATTTTTCTATATTATCTAAATCTTCCACTTCCCCATTCTTCTCTACTTCCCATGAAAAATGTAATGAGTAATAGTAATAATCATCATTTGAATATATATCATCATAATTAAAAGTATAACCAGAATCATAAGAATATGTACCTTTAATATAGTTACTTTCTAAATTATCTTTATCTAAATATAAATAATAATTACCATTAGGAGATAAATATAAAAGCTCATTATCTTCATCTACCCAGTAACCTTTTACTTTATCAGCTTTTAAAGTACCCTCAACTACATCAATAAAATAATCTTTTATAGTAGTTGTATAACCATCATCTAAAGTAATTTCAAATGAAGATACTACCATAAAAGTAGAAACAAAAATAACAATTATTAAAGATATAATAGCTAAAATTAAAGAAGTTATCCTTAATGATTTATTAGTCTTTTTAAAACCAATTATTATTAAAACCAAACCAATAATAGCACCTGCTAAACCTAACGCAAAATGAACAAATGTCAAGAAAATAGACAAAATTGCCATAATTAAACCAATTAAACATTTATAATCTTTCTTACCATCAGTAATTTCATTATTCCTATCATCAGCATATTCTATTTTGTTTTTAGGATAATCATCAAGATACTTAATCTCATTTGAATTATTAGAATTACTTGAAGTATTTGAACCAGTCTTATCACCACAATAAGGACAGAAATTAGCATTTTCCTCTATTTTAGCTCCACACTTTTTACAATACATAAACTCACCTCACTTAAAGTATATCATATATTTATAATTTTTTATTTAAATAAATATTTTTTTAAGTTATAATTATATAAGAGTAAGGAGAATGTCATTATGAAAATATCAATATTAGGAACAGGTGCTTATGGATTAGCCTTAGCCCTTAGTTTAAATAAAGGAAATAATGAAATTAGTATGTGGACTAAATTAGAACAAGAAAAAGAGGAAATAACTACTAAACATAGTTATGAAAAAGTACTACCAAATGTGATAATTCCTCAATCTATAAAAGTCACTACTAACATACAAGAAGCAATCAAAGAAAAAGAGTTAATCATAATCGCTATACCCGCAAACTTTGTAGCTAGTGTAAGTAATGAATTAAAGGACTATATTACGCCTAATCAACATATATGTATAGCTACTAAAGGTATAGAACAAAACTCTTGCTTATTCATGGATCAAATAATTACCAACATCATAAACACCAATAATATTTCTGTAATATCAGGTCCAAGTTTCGCAATAGATACAGTAAGTAATAATCCTATCGGATTGAATTTAGCAAGCACCAATGATAAAACAATAGAAATAGTAAAAGAAGCTTTTCACAATACTAATATCAAATTAATGGTAAATAATGACATATTAGGAACCGAATTATGTGGATCTATTAAAAATATTTACGCTATTGCGTGTGGAATTTTAGATGGTTTAAATACTAATGAATCAACTACTTCGATGTTTCTAACTAAAGCTATATTAAATCTTCAAAAATTAATAACTGATTTAGGTGGTAATAATGAAACAGTACTATCATATGCTGGTTTTGGCGATTTAATATTAACATGTACAAGTACTAAAAGTAGAAATTACACTCTTGGTAAATTAATAGCCACTAGTGATAATAAAACTATCAATGAATATAAAGAAAACAACACTATAGAAGGTTTATATACTTTAAAATCAATTATACAATTAATAACTAAATATAATATAAAATCAAAACTAATAGAAATTATTAATAATATAGTATATGAAAATCATAATCCACAAATATTAATTGCTTTTTTATTTGATAAAAACAATTAGTTGATAAAAACAATTAGTTGAATTGACTTTTTTATAAAAATTTTATATATTCTTATTATAGAAGGACGTGATAATATGTTTGTAGGCATAGATTATTTAAGAGAAGGTATGGTTGTAGAAGACCCTGTTTATTTAGGAAATGCTCTTTTTATCCCAGCTAACAGAGTCTTAACTAAAGAAAATATTGAAAGATTAAAAAGTAGTAAAGATAAACTTAAAAATAGTACTATTAAAATAGCTATTTCAAATAATTTTAATAAATCTAAAGAACAACTTGAATGTGAAAAAAACTGGAATACAAATAATATTGATTTAACTATTGACCAAGAAACTAAAGGAAAAATTAAAGATGAGTTAAGAAGAATTACCAGATTAGAAAATAAAAATATTACCTCATCTATCGAATTAGTAGAAAAATGTGCCGAAGTAATAAACAATAAAATCTTTAGTAACAATGTTAAAGCACCCGCCACTAATAATACCATTAATTATGATTTATCAGACTATATTGTAAATAATGATATATATGAACATAGTATCAGAGTAGCTGAGTTTTCTGTAGTAATAGCTAACGAATACAATAAAAAGAAAGAAAATGAAGGTAACTCTAAAGATATGATTGACTTGAATAAAATTGTTATGGCTGCCCTACTTCATGATTATGGTGTTAGATTCAAAGATGAAAATGAAATGAGAGAATTATCAAAAAAACAACTAAATGATAGCCTAATAAGTAGATACAATCTAGATGAGAATTTATTAAAAGAACCATATAAAGAAAAATTTTCCCCTGTTTATAGTTTCATGTCATTACCTCTTGATAGTACAGTTAGTGGAATAATCTTATATAGTGGTGAAGACAATATTAAAAGTGGTCCATTAAAAACTACTGATGAAACGTTAAAAACTAGTAATTCTGTAAAAGCAGCTGCTAGAATAATACGTCTATGTAGTTTATATGATGATATTTTAAAATCAACTATTACTAATAATGATTCTATCAATCTAGAAAGCATCGCTATCAAATTAAATTTTATGGCTAAAAGTGGCATTGTTGATCATGAAATGAAAGATATATTTGTTGAAAACATACCACTATATTCTATTGGTACTAGAGTTCAATTATCAGATGGTAACTTTGCTAGAGTAATAAGTAGACCTCGAAAAGAAGTTTCAAGTGCTACTCCAACTGTTATAACTACAGATCATAGAATAATAGATTTAGCTATGACACCTGATGTTAAGATTAAAAAAATTGTACCAAATGGAATAGCTTTATCAAACCTTGTAAATGATATTGCCAAAGATCAAATAAATGGTATTAGTAGTGAATTAACCGATTTTTTAGCCGAAAAAAAGACTCCATAACGGAGTTTTTATTTTGCCGGAATATTTAAAATAAAGTTTTCAGTATCCACAACCATATCATTTCCATCTAGAATTCTAATAAGTAAATTATTCTTTTTACCAGGAGTAAATCCTCTTAAAATATAAAATTGTTTAGTACTTAAAATATCATTACCATCATCATCTTTAACTCTAATATAACTAATATTATCTAATGTACCAATTGCTTTAGTAGTTACATAGTATTCAAACTTATAATTATTTCCAGTATGAAAATAAATATTAACTGTAGTATTATCTAATTTATATGGATTATATATAAAAAGTGGATTGTCAATTTTATAATTATTAATTAAAAGTTGATCTATCTCTTCTTTAATAACTTCATTATATAAATCATTTTCAATAGTTAAATCACTTGGCATATCAGGTCTTAAAACACCACTACCAATTCTTGTATCTTCAACTAAATTAATGTTACTACGTATCCAATCACTATCATCTTTATTTTTATCTAAATATTTTTGATAACTATCTCGCGCACTATCATAGACAAACATGGTCGCAAAAACTAAGATAACACCTAATATACTAAATTTAATAATCTGTTTTATAATATAACGTTTCATTTAAATCACCATCTACATTATACACTATTTTAATAATTTCTTAGTGATGAATTTCATTATAATAACGATATTCATCAATTTGACGTGAAACTTCTTCAAGTTCATAGTCAAGTTGACACCCTTCATTAAGAGCATCTTCAATCATATAAGATAGTTCAGCCATAGAATTACATGCATGATAATTGATATTGGCTCTATCTAAAATTTTAACTTGATAATCTGATAAAATCAAGTTCCCATATTGTTTTTTAAAATTTTCTGTTAAATCAGTATCACTTAACATCTTATCGATAAAGTGTTTTTCGTTATCTGTCATAATTACCACCAAGTAATCTATCGATTGCTTTCATAACACCAAGACGCCCATAACTATATGTTAAGGAACCTTGTTGATAAGCTATATATGGTTCTCTAATAGGTCCATCACATGATAATTCAATAGATGATCCTTGAGTAAACGCACCAGCTGCCATGATAACTTGATCACTATAGCCTGGCATATCCCATGCTTCAGGAATAGCGTTAGAATCAATAGGAGAAGCCATTTGAATACCTTGACAATATTTTACTAAATCATTTTTATTACCAAAAATTATATTTTGCACAATGTCAACTCTACTATCACTATATCTAGGTTCTACTTGGTATCCTAAATTTTCTAATACATATGAAGTAAGAACAGCTGTTTTAAGACTAGAAGCAACTACACTAGGGGCAAAAAACAATCCTTGAAGAAGTTGCTTATTTATTCCTAAGGTTGGTCCAACTTCTCTACCCTCACCTGGAACAGTCAATCTTTCACCAGCAAGTTCAACTAAGTCATGTCTACCAGCAATATAAGCTCCATTAGGCGCAATTCCACCACCTAGGTTTTTAATAAGTGAACCAACAATAATATCACAACCAACCTCTAATGGACTTGTTTTTTCAACAAACTCACAATAACAGTTATCAACCATAATTATAACTTCATTATCCACTTTTCTGATTTCATTAACTATTCTTTTAATTTTTTCAATTGAAATACTTTTTCTAGTAGAATAACCTTTAGAACGTTGAATTTCAATAAGTTTAATTTTTTTGCTTTTTAGTGTGTTAGTAATTTTTTCTACATCAAAGTCATCATTTACTAAATCTATTTGTTCATAATTAACTCCAAAACTTTTCAAACTACTATTATTATCTTTTATACCAATTACTTCATGCAAAGTATCATATGGACAACCAGAAATACTAAGCATTGTATCACCTGGTCTTAAATAAGAAAATAGCGCTACTGTTAAGGCATGAGTACCAGATATAAACTGACTTCTAACCAAAGCATCTTCAGCTCCTAAAATATCCGCAAACACTTTTTCAATAGTATCCCTACCTATATCACTATAACCATAACCAGTAGTTGATGAAAAATGAACTTCTGATATTTGATATTTATGAAAAGCAGCTAATACTTTTAAACTATTGTAGTTACAATCTTCATCAATTTTTTCATATATCTCTCTAAGTTTTAGTTCTGATTCTTGAATTAAAGAAACAGTTTTATTACTTATATCTAGTTCTGAAAACATTTTATAACCTCCTCATATCATTACTATTTTTATCATTTATTTTACTATCTACTATTTTATAAATTGATTCTACCAATTCAGCTTTTTTCAATTGATCATTTATATCGGAGCAAAACATTTCTTGATAACTTCCATCATCTAAAAAAACACCTGCTTCTAACATTGGAAAAGATTTTAAATATTCTTTATTTTCTATCAACCAATCTGCTTGTTTTACAGTTAGTGTTTTAGGAATAAATAAGTAAGCTTCATCATCTTCTTTTATTACTGAAAAAACACCTTTATCTGCAAGTTCCTTACCCCAAAAGTAACCATCACTAGCTGGAATATTAATATTAATCATATATCTTAATACAAATAATTTAAAGATATCACCATGACCACTAAGTGTTTTACTATTAAACTCATAATAAAAAGGATTACTTCCAATAGGACTAATATTATCACTAGGTATGGCAAGTACATACGAATTATTTTCTAAATTATTAGACATAAAAACCACCATCAACACGAATTATTTCACTATTTATATAACAAGCATCATCACTTGCTAAGAAATAGATTACTTTAGCTATATCTTCTGGTTTGGCAAATCTTTTTAATAATATTTTTTCTTCTTCAGCCTTTATAAAATCTGAATCTAATTCTTTATTCATATCAGTCATAACCCAACCTGGTGCTACTGAATTAACTCTAATGTATGGGGCATATTGAATAGCTAGATTTTTAGTAAGGGAAATAACTCCAGCTTTAGAGGCATCATAATCTAAACTTTCTGGATAAACAGTATCAATCCCATTAGTTGAAGAAACGTTTATAATTGAACCTGATTTATTTTTAAGCATTTCTCTTCCAACATACTTGCTAACTAAAAATGTACCAATTAAATTAGTGTTAATTGTTCTTCTAAAGTTTTCAACAATCTTATCTTCAAAAGTAGTATCAATCGCAATACCAGCATTGTTAACTAAACAATCTATATGTCCAAACTTAGATATAATTTCATCTACCATATTAGAAACTTCTACTTCTTCAGAAACATCTGCTTTGATACATAAAGCATCAACTCCATATTTTGTTTCTACCTCATTTTTTAATGATAATGCACTTTCATAATCATTGACATAATTTATAACTACGTCATAATTGTTTTGAGCGAATAACATAATTGTACTTCTACCAATCCCACGGGAACTACCTGTTACTAAAACTGTTTTTCTATTCATAAACTCCTCCACATAGTTAAGATAACCATATTATAACATAATAACAAAAGAAAAAGTTAAAATCATAAGAATTTAACTTTTCAAAACTAAATAATAATAAATGGATCAGAGCTTGTACCTGAACCTGTCACTTGAACATTAGATTTAATGCTTATAACAGGTCTAACTTGACGTGGCATGCTTAATAAAGTAGAACCAGAAATAGAATCTTGTCGTTTATAAACAACCCATCCTCTACCATAAGTCCCATCTAAACCTCCAGGATTAATCATAAATGTACTAAAATCACTGTATAAATACCACGAATTCATCTTTTTATACATAAATCCACCTGCATAGACTACTTCATCATAAGAAATTAATCCAACTTTTTTATACAAAATTCCGTGATTATTTGAATCATTATCACAAGTAAAACCTGCAAAATAATTATCATACAAAGGTACAGTAACATTATTATATTTATAATTGGAGCTTGCTTTAACTTTAACAGATTCACAAAAAAGTGAATTAACTATATAAGAATCATAATTTACTAATAAAGCATTATACCAACTCTCCAATTCATTTAATATATTACTATTTGAAAAATAAAATGTTTCGTAATCAGAAGTAGTATTCCAAGCATATGTACTATTATCATTAATTCCATCTTGCATTATAACTCTTATGGTTCCATCTTCGTTTACTCTTACTATTCTCCATATAAATCCTGCAAATGATACATAATTATTTTCTACTGCTCCTCTGAAATAATAGGTGGGTTCTTTTGTATTGGTAGCAGTTGATTTGTATAAGCC
>CAKPAQ010000017.1 GCA_934133015.1 uncultured Bacilli bacterium
GTGAATTCTTTACGAGACTTAGTGGTTGGTGAAAACTAAGATTTGAAACTATTTAATCTCCTATCTTTGAGGCTTTAATAGAGCCCGGGTAATACCGTTATTTAAATTAAGTTAATAAAAGGATGGTACCGTCTATAGACTCCTTTAGATGGTATTGTCCTTTTTGTTTTATAAGGAGGGATATAATTTGAGAAAAGTATTTATAGGAAATTATCAGTTATTTGATAATAATAGAGCTAAACAGGTTGGATATAGTATGGAATATTTATCAAATATTGATGATCTCTTAATTAAATACGACTTATATTTAGACTATGCTCCAGATAATATTTTTAATGTAGTAGATATGCTTGACTATAGTCAAATATCTAATGATAATCATTTACTTAATTATTTTAGTAAGGAATCTTTAGAAAAATTAAAGGAATGTGATGATGAATA
Source organism: uncultured Bacilli bacterium (assembly GCA_934133015.1). Lineage (GTDB taxonomy): Bacteria > Bacillota_I > Bacilli_A > RF39 > UBA660 > Alloscybalousia. The sequence continues at coordinate 442 of CAKPAQ010000017.1, forward strand.
TTTAAAGGCTGCTGTAATAGTAAGAAAACTATTTAAAGATAAAACAGATAAGGCTGGAGATCCTTACATTAATCATTTGATTTCTGTATCTGATGGTATTGATCAAAATGATTATATAGCTAAAGTAGCAGGACTATTGCATGATACTGTTGAAGATAGTGATGTTACATGTATTGATCTATTAGAAGTAAAATTTCCTAGAGAAGTTGTAGAAGCGGTCTTTATAGTTACTAAGCCAATTTTTTCGTCGCAACTTAGTAAAGAACAAAAGTTAAAACTATATAATGACGAAATTGATTCAATAATCGCATCAAATAATAATTGTGCTTTAAAAATCAAAATAAGTGATATTAGTAATAATTATAATCCTGAGCGATTAGCTAAACTTTCTGAAGATAAACAAGAATGGTTTAGAGAAAAATATGGAAAACAATTAATTAAATTAAAAAAAGAAAGAGAAAGAAGGAATATATAATGTTAGATATTAAATTTATAAGAGAAAATCCAGATAAAGTAAAAGAAAATATAAGAAAAAAATTTCAAGATCAAAAACTACCTCTTGTTGATGAAGTAATTGAGCTTGATGAAAAGGTTCGTAATTATAAATTCGAAGGTGATAAATTACGTAGTGAAAGAAATAATGTTTCTAATCAAATCGGTCAACTTATGCGTGAAGGAGAGAAAGATGAAGCTTCTGAATTAAAAGCTAGAGTTACTGAAATAAATGAAAGATTAGTTAATATTGAAAAAGAAGAAAATGATTTATCAGAAAAATTAAGAAATGATATGCTTGTTATCCCACAAATGATTGATGATAGTGTTCCAATTGGAAAAGATGACTCTGAAAATGTTGAAATTGAAAGATTTGGAGAGCCTATTGTACCTGATTATGAAATACCATATCATGCTGATATTATAAATGCTTTAAATGGTATGGATAAAGAAGCTGCTGGTAGAACTAGTGGTAATGGTTTTTACTATTTAATGGGTGATATAGCTAGATTACATTCTGCAATGTTATCTTATGCAAGAGATTTTATGATAAATAAAGGATTTACATATTGTATTCCACCATTTATGATAAGAAGCGATGTTGTTAATGGAGTTATGTCATTTGCTGAAATGGAGAATATGATGTACAAAATTGAAAATGAAGATTTATATCTCATTGGTACATCAGAGCATTCTATGATTGGTAAATTTAAAGGACAAATCGTTAAAGAAGAAGAACTACCAATCACCTTAACATCTTATTCACCTTGTTTTAGAAAAGAAGTTGGGGCACATGGAATTGAAGAAAGAGGTCTTTATAGAGTTCATCAATTTGAAAAACAAGAAATGGTTGTTTTGTGTAAACCTGAAGATGCTATGGAATGGTATAACAAAATGTGGAGTTATACAGTTGAATTCTTCAGAAGTTTAGATGTTCCAGTTAGAACACTTGAATGTTGTTCAGGTGATCTTGCTGATCTTAAAGTAAAATCTTGTGATGTAGAAGCATGGAGTCCAAGACAAAAAATATATTTTGAAGTTGGTTCTTGTTCTACTTTAGGTGATGCTCAAGCAAGAAGATTGGGAATTAAAGCTAAAGGTGAAAATGGTAATTATTTACTTTCAACACTTAATAATACAGTAATTGCTTCACCTCGTGGAATGATTGCGGTAATTGAAAATAACGTAAATAAAGATGGAACAATTAATATTCCAAAAGCTTTACAACCATATATGGGTGGAAAAGAAAAAATTGAATTAAAATAAATTTGAATAGAGCTATTTAGCTCTTTTTTCTTTAATGTAAAGATATTAGTAAAAAATGCTGTTTAAAAGTGTAAATATAGTAAACTTTACAGATACATTTATTTTTATCTATGTTACTATGTTATAGTAGGTGGTAACATGAGTGATGTAATGACTGAATTACTAGATGTCTTAGATGAAAATGGTAATCCAACAGGAGAAAGTAAAACTAAGGAACAAATATATAGAGATGGTTTATGGCATAAGTCTGTTCATATTTGGATAATAAATGATGATCAAGAAATATTAGTTCAAAAACGTAATCCTATGAAAAAAACTTTTCCTAATTTATGGGCTATCTCATCAGCAGGTCATGTTTTAGCTGGAGAAACTAGTGTTCAATCTGGTTTACGTGAATTAAAAGAAGAATTAGATGTTGATGCTACTAGTAAAGAATTAGAATATTTATTTACAGTTAAGAGAGTTCAACCATATAGAGATTCTTATATTAGAGTATTTGACGATGTTTATTTACTTAAGAAAAATATAGATGTTAATAAAACTAAATTACAAGTTGAAGAATTAACTGATATTAAATATGTTTATTATGAATATTTAGAAATGATATTTAAAAGCGGAGATTCTTCATATGTTCCATATACTGAAGAACATGAAAAATTATTTAAAATTTTGAATGATAGATATCAATTAGAAATAATATAATTAGAGGGAAAGTATTTACTTTCTTTTTTTCTTTACATTTACAAATTATTTATAATTTGCTATACTTGTTATTGTTGGGAGAATAGATATGAAGAATAAGAAAATTATGATTATTTTAATTGTTGTTATTATAGTGTTAGTATTTGCTTTTTCTTTATTTATGGTAATTGATTCTTTGAATAAAAGTGCCCAAGAAGAAAAGAAAAATGCTGATAATGTTGTTAAATATTATACTAAGTTTAAAGAAAATGCTGATAACTTTGTAAATGTTAGAGATAAATATTATGAAGTTGTTGTTGATGATTTATATATAGAATCAGTAAATGATGATTATAGTAAATGGGTAGTCGAACTTGATAATTACAAAGAATTAGTAGATTCGGTTATAGATAGTGCTAAACCACTTAAGAATTTATGTGTTAATAAATCTTATGGTGATGAAGATGTTAATAATAAATGTGTTGCTTATATAAAAAATTATGAAACAATTGTTAATTGCTTTATTGATGATATCAATATTTATAATGAATTTATTAAAGATTATTTAAAAACTAATAGTAATAGTAAGGCAAAAAGTTATGAACTTGATACTAAAGTTTATAATTATATTGACTTAGATGGTGATAAAATATTTACTGGTAAAAAGTAGAAGTGAGGTAAGTTATGGCACAAGATAAAAAGATTAAAAAAAAGGTTAGGCTAAATTTAAAAGTAAAAAGAACTTTTATATTACTTTTCTCATTAATGATTATGGGGTTAGGAGTTGGAATGTTCTTAATTTATGGTCCTTATAGTTGGTTTCGTGAAAGATGGATTACTACAGCAATGACTACTATGAGCCATCAATATTTAGCTACTATGTTATTTGATGATGAAACAATAAATGAAGTATTAGCAAACAATAAAACTATTGAACCAGATGAAGATACTAATCCTGATTTAATAAATATTAAAGATAAAGATGTTAGTAAATTTAAGTCAAAATATGAAAAACAAATTCTTGAAGATGTTAAAGAAGATGAATTATATCGTTTAATTGAAGTTAGTGGTAGTGGTTATAAGGGATACTTGGTAGCTATTTATGATCCTTCAAAAGTAAGTATTGGAACAACTACTAGATTAGGTACTATTGGTCAATCAGTTAGAGTAATTGCTCGTAATACTAATGCAGTTGTTGCGATGAATGCTAGTGGATTCTTTGATCCTGATTGGAATAGTAATGGAGCTATACCTCACGGAACTGTTATAAAAAATGGCAAAATTGTTTATGATTATGAAGATGCTAAAGTTGGTGGAGGATTTGTAGGCTTCAATGATGAAAATAAACTTATATTAGGTAGATTTAGTAAATATGATGCTATTAATAAATATCATTTAAGAGATGCTGTTGAATTTGGACCTTTCTTAATTGTTAATGGTAAAGCTGCCTTTGTTAAAGGTGATGGTGGTTGGGGTCTTGCACCTAGAACTGCTATTGGACAAAGAGAAGATGGTATTGTATTATTCTTAGTAATTGATGGTAGAGGTAGAAATAATTCTATTGGTGCTGGTATGGTTGAACTTACTGAGATAATGCAAAATTATGGAGCTGTTAATGCTGCTAATATGGATGGTGGTTCTTCAAGTGGTTTGGTAATTGAAGGTAAAATAATCAATCATCCTACTGCTGGTGGAGATAATGGACTTCGTAATATTCCGACTGCTTGGATTGTAACAAAGTAATTTATAAATTATAAAAGAAGAATTTTGGTTCTTCTTTTACTTTTTTTTTAATATGTTTTCGTATATAATTATAATGAAGGATAGTGATACTATGAGTTATAAAATCATGGATGGTAATGAAGCATGTACTTATGTTTCATATAATTTTACAGAAGTTGCTGGAATTTATCCAATAACGCCATCTTCACCTATGGCGGAACTTACTGATAGTTGGAGTGGTGAAAATAAGAAAAATTATTTTGGTGGTATACCACAAGTTGTTGAAATGCAATCTGAAGCAGGAGCTGCTGGATTTATACATGGATCATTAGAATCTGGTAGCTTAACAACTACTTATACAGCAAGTCAAGGTCTACTTTTAATGATTCCTAATATGTATAAGATTGCGGGAGAATTATTACCTGGGGTTATCCATGTAGCTGCTAGAAGTTTGTCTACCCATGCTTTATCTATTTTTGGTGATCAACAAGATATTTATGCTACTCGTATGACTGGATTTGCTTTACTTGCATCTAGTTCAGTTCAACAAATTATGGATTTAACTGGTGTTGCTCATTTAGCAGCTATAAAAGGTAGAGTACCTTTTTTACATTTTTTTGATGGATTTAGAACTAGTCATGAATTACAAAAAGTAAAAGTTATAGATACTGATAAATTAAAAAAATTAATTGATACTGATAGTTTAAATGAATATCGTAAACGCAGTTTAAATACTAATCAACCTTTTACTCGTGGTACTACACAAAATGATGATATATATTTTCAATCAGTAGAAGCAAGAAATCATTATTATGATAATTTACCAGATGTAGTAAATGATTATATGACTAGTATAAATGAAATAACTGGGGAAAACTATAAACCATTTAATTATTATGGTAGTGATAGTGCTGATAGAGTTATAGTAGCTATGGGATCAGTTTGTGAAACTATAAAAGAAACTATTGATGCTTTAAATAATAAGGGTGAAAAAGTTGGATTAATTGAAGTACATTTATATCGACCATTTTCTAGAAAATATTTTTTAGATGTATTACCAGCTACAGTTACTAAAATAGCAGTATTAGATAGGACAAAAGAAGCTGGTTCATTAGGAGAACCATTATATTTAGATGTTGTTTCAGTTTTAAATGGTGAAAATCGTAATATTAATATAGTTGGTGGTAGATATGGATTATCTAGTAAAAATACTACTCCAAGAGATATTGCTGGTGTTTATAATGAGCTTAATAAAGATAAACCATTTAATAATTTTACTTTAGGTATTGTTGATGATGTTACTAATAGAAGTATTGAGAGAGTTGATATAGAATTAAATACTAACCAAGTTGAATTTTTGATTTATGGTTATGGTAGCGATGGTATGGTTAGTGCTTGTAAAGATTTAATGAAGATTACTGGTAATTATTCAAATGCTTATGTACAAGGATATTTTCAATATGATTCTAAGAAAAGTGGTGGTGTTACTAAATCACATTTAAGATTTAGTAAGGATTCAATAAGATCTACTTATTATGTTGAAAAACCTAATTTAGTTATGTGTACGAAAGAATCATATTTGAAGAAATATAAAATGTTAGATGGAATTCGTGATGGTGGTACCTTTATTTTAAATACTAATGTGCCTAAAGATGAGGTTTCTAATATATTAAGTAATCATGATAAAAAGATTATTAGAGATAGAAAAATAAAAGTTTATATTATTGATGCCTTTAAGATATCTAAAGAGGCGGGATTAGATCATAAGATTAGTTCTATTATGGAGTTAGTTTTATTTAAAGTTGGACATATTATTCCTTTTGATTTTGCCAAAAATAAGGTAGAGGAATCTATTACTAAAAAATTTGGTAATAAGGGTGGTAATGTTGTTCAAAAAAATATGGATGCTATAAATAAGTGTATTGATTGTTTAGAAAGGGTTGATCTAGATAGTCTTTCTATAAGTGGTAGTGAAGAAACTGTTGATGAATCTTTCTTTGAAGTTTTAGCTAGTGGACGTGGAGATAATTTAAAAGTAAGTGCTTTTAGTAAATATGATGATGGTACTTATCCTAGTGGATTATCTAAACTTGAAAAAAGATCTATTTCTGATATTGCGCCTCATTATATACCAGAAAATTGTATTCAATGTAATATGTGTTCCTTTGTTTGTCCACATGCAGTTATTAGACCTTTTTTACTTAATGAAGAAGAGGTGAAGAAGGCACCTAAAGAGTTACTTGATGATTTAGTAGAAGCTAATATTAAAGGTTATAATTATAAATTTACTATTGGTATTTCTTTACCTGATTGTACTGGATGTAAGTTATGTAGTAATGTTTGTCCTGGTAAAAAAGGTGAAAAAGCTTTAGTAATGGATGATATTCAAAAGTTAAAAGAAACTAAAGGGGTAGCATATGAGTATTTGTTTAATAATGTTAGTGAAAAGAAGGTAATGCCTAAGACAACGGTTAAAGGTAGTCAGTTTATGAAACCTAAGTTTGAATTTTCTGGTGCTTGTGCTGGTTGTGGAGAAACACCTTATCTTAAATTATTAACACAATTATTCGGAGATAGAATGGTAGTAGCTAATGCTACAGGATGTTCATCTATATATAGTGCTTCTCTTCCTACTACTGCTTATTCGGTACCATGGGCTAATTCTTTATTTGAAGATAATGCTGAGTTTGGTTATGGTATGGCAATAGCTGATAAGAATCAAAAGAAGAAAATATGTGATATTATTGCTTCTAATATTTCAATGGTTAATGATGATGAAATTGATATATATAATGCTTATTTAGATGATATAACGGAAGAATCTAGTAAAAATTTATATGATATAATTGATCATTCACCAATAAATGAGCTTATTGAGTTAAAAGATTTTATATTAAAGAAATCTATTTGGTGTATTGGTGGAGATGGTTGGGCATATGATATTGGTTTTTCAGGAATTGATCATGTTATTTCAAATTATGAAAATATAAATATTTTAGTTTTAGATACAGAGGTTTATTCTAATACTGGTGGTCAATCTTCAAAATCTAGTAAAATTGGTAGTGTTGCGAAATTTACTTCTAAAGGTAAAAATGTAGCTAAAAAAGATTTAGCTAAAATAGCGCTTACTTATCCACATGTTTATGTTGGAAGTATAGCTTTAGGTGGCAATATGCAACAAGCTATTAATGTATTAAAAGAGGCTGAAGAATATAATGGACCTTCAATAGTTTTTGCTTATGCACCTTGTATTTCACAAGGAATATTAACAGGAATGGAATCAACTATTGATGAAGAAAAGAAAGCAGTTCAATCTGGATATTATCCTTTATTTCATTATGATCCGGTTAAAGCTATTTTTAAATTAGATGCTAAAGCTGATTTTGATAAGTATTATGAGTTTATTGCTGGTGAAGATAGATATCGTATTTTGAAAAAGATAAATCCTGAAAAATATCGTGAGTTATTAGAACAAAATAAGATAAATGCTATGGAAAGATATAATTATTATTATGATTTAGCTAAATCATATGAAGATAAAAATAAAGAAGATACAAATGACTAGTATCTTCTTTTTATATAAATAAAAGAAAGCAATTGCTTTCTTGGATAATAAAAATTGGAACCGTACCCCCTGAGGACGGTTCCATAAAAAGAATAAAAAGGGGTTGGCTAGTGTGATACTAGCGACCAATTCGCCAATTTCGAATTGGTGATGTTTATACTAATCGAAAAGTGTTAATTTGTCAACAATTTTTTTCAAAATTTTTGATATAATTTTTTTTAAAATTTTTGATATAATTTGTTTTAAAATTAAATGTTTGGGTTGGATGTTAGGTACTTTTTGATTGTTACAAGATTATTTGTTGAAAAATATCATTGTTTAAATGTAATATAGAAATAAATATTTGTAAGAATTAGCATTAAATAAATTATTAAAAATTAAAATTTGATAATAAGTTTAAGTTAACAAATCTGTTATATTTTGTTAACTTTTTCTTTGTTAAAATAAAAAAATGTGATATAATATGCTGGAATGTTGGAGAAAAGGGTGTGGTAGTATGGCTTTGGTTTCAGAAGTAAAAGGGATAGGTCCTAAATCATTATCATTATTAAATAAATTGGGGATAAGTACAGTTGAAGATTTAGTCACACATTATCCTTTTCGTTATGAAATATTAAGACGTACTGATTTAAGAGAAGTTAATGATGATGAAAAGGTAATTATTGATGGAAGAATTGAAAGCGTACCTATTTTATTAAGATTTAGAGGCGGACTTAATAAACTTAATTTTCGTTTAGTAACACAAAATGGGGTTGTTGGAGTTTCTATTTTTAATAGAGCTTTTATGAAGAGTAATTTGACAATAGGTACAAGTGTTATTGTTATTGGAAAATTTGATAAGAAAAAAAATACTATTACAGCAGCAGAAATTAAATTTGGAGTTTTGAATAATCAAGAAAAAATTGAACCAGTTTATCACTGTACTAGTGGCCTTTCTAATAAAAATATGTCTACTTATATAAATACAGCACTTTTAATGAATAATAAAGATATCAATGATTATATTCCTATTTCTTATCAGGAAAGATATAATTTTTCTAATAAAAAGACTGCTTTAAATATAGTTCATAATCCACCATCTTTGGAAAAATTAAAAGAAGCACAAATTAGGTTAAAATATGAGGAATTATTTTCTTTTATGTTTAAGATAAATTACTTAAAAGAAATACATAAAAAAGAAAAGACTGGTATTAAAAGACAATTATCAGAAAATGATGTTAATGATATGTTTGATAAATTGCCATTTACTCTTACTAATGATCAAAAAAATGCAGTGTTTGAAATATTACATGATATGAATAGCTCTTCTAGGATGAATAGATTGTTACAAGGAGATGTTGGTAGTGGTAAGACAATAGTAGCTATACTTGCGATGTATTTAAATTATTTAAGTGGTTATCAAAGTGCTTTAATGGCACCAACTGAAATTCTTGCTACACAACATTATAATAATATTGTTGATTTGTTTAGAGGTTTTAATTTGTCTATTGAGTTATTAAAAGGTAGTCAAACTAAAAAGGAAAAGAATGAAATATATAAGAGATTGGCTAATGGTGAAATAGATATTATTATTGGTACTCATACTTTAATACAAGAAAGTGTTACTTATAAGCAACTTGGTTTGGTAGTAACGGATGAACAACATCGTTTTGGAGTTAATCAAAGGGCTTTGTTAAACTCTAAGGGTACTATGCCTGATATCTTGTATATGAGTGCGACACCAATTCCTAGAACTTATGCTTTAACAATATATGGTGATATGGATGTGTCTATTATTAAAGAGATGCCTAAGGGACGTATTCCGGTAAAGACTTTTATTAAGCGTGAAAGTGAAATTCGTGATGTTTTAGAGATGATGAACGAAGAGTTAAAGAATAAGCATCAAATTTATGTTATCGCACCTTTAATTGAGGAAAGTGAAAACTCTGATTTAACGACTGTTCTTCAGTTGAAAGATAAAATGAATTTAGCATTTGGTTCTAAGTATAATATTGATATTGTTCATGGTAAGATGGCAAGCGGGGCTAAGGATCTTATTATGAATGAGTTTAAGCAGAATAAGATTCAGATTTTAATTAGTACAACAGTTATAGAAGTAGGTGTTGATGTACCTAATGCTAGTATGATTGTAATTTTTGATGCAGATAGATTTGGATTGTCAACTTTACATCAGCTACGTGGACGTGTTGGTAGAAGTAATATAGAAAGTAAATGTATACTTGTTTGTAATGATAATAATGCTGATAAAAAACGTCTGGAGATAATGGAAAAAACATCAGATGGTTTTGAAATAAGTGAGGAAGATTTTAAACTTAGGGGTCATGGTGATTTGTTTGGAACTAAACAAAGTGGTGATATGAGTTTTAAAATTGCTAATATAAAACAAGATTATAAAATATTAGTTCAAGCAAAGAAGGATTCTAATGATTATTTACTTGACACTAATACAGATGATGATGTATTGAAGAAGTGTCTTATAGATTCTATAAATAATAATTAGATGATTATTTAGTAGGTTGTAAATAACAGGAAAGTTTTAAATTTTTAATAGGTCAATCGCTTGACTTATTAGATAATTTATAATATGATTAAAATGCGTGAGGGAACTCACGTATGGTGCTCTTACTAACTAAAGTGTGAGAGCAATTCAACCAAAACCCCCTGAAGAGGACACGATTAATTGTGTCCTCATTTTTTTGCTTTAAAATAAAGGGTTTGTAAA
>CAKPAQ010000018.1 GCA_934133015.1 uncultured Bacilli bacterium
CATAAAATCCGAGCTGTTTCAGCGCCTTTCTCATGGACTCTATGCCGCTGCCCTCATAGTTTGCTATAAACGACGGTGCAAGGCTTATTATAACAGGATCTCCGGTTTGGAGAAGAACTTTGACTTTTTCGGTTTCGTCTACTATCTGCTTAGCGTCCTGAGGACAAACAACGAAGCACTGACCGCACATAATACATTCGTTTCCTATTATATACGCCTGGTTTCCGGAGAAACGGATAGACTTGACAGGGCAATGGCGTATACACTTATAGCAGTTTTTACAGTTTGATTTTTTTAGTGTCAGGCAGTCCATTATCTCATCTTCCTTTCAGCGGATATTGGTGCGAGCACCTTGTCATCAAAAAAGGATTTGAAATTCTCGGGAGTTATTCCGGTATATACCGTGTCGTCGACGGTAACCGTCACTCCGACGCGGTTGCATTTTCCTGTGCAGAAGCTTCCGGCGAGTGTTATCTCATCCTCAAGCTTATTTTCCGCGATTGCGGAACGGAACAAATCTACAAGTTTTTCGGAGCCTTTTAAGTAACACGACGATCCTACGCAAATCTGAATAATCATGATTTATCCTCCAATATGATCATGACTTAGCCTCTAATTTTCTTTAATGAAAGAATATCAGAATTTTTTCAACGTATTAAATTCAAGCAAATTTTGCCTCTACTTCGTCTTTGAAGAACTCGTCAACTGTTTCGGGGGACACGGAATGGAATACCTCGTCGACAGTCACGCATACGCCCTGCTGGCATTTTCCCATGCAGAATGTTCCGGCAAGTTCGACGTTATCTCCAAGGTTATGCTCCGCGATAAGCTTTTGGAGACGTTCCACGACCTGGCGCGAACCCTTGATATGACATGATGATCCGATACAAACTGTAATTTTCATAAGATAAGCCTTTCTTTAATTAAAAGTTTTATTTTTATAATAATTGTAGATAATTAAACTATCTTTAGTATTAAAACCAAGTTCATTTAATTTAAGTACTACTTTATAACTAGCTTCATACTCAACTAATGTATCATGCAGGGTCGCTATTTGTTTTTTAGTAATTGTGGGGATTAACAATAAATTATTGGGGTTTTCTAAGATAACATTAAGGGTATCTTTTCCTAGATATTCAACAATTTTTTCAGCTTTCTTTTCGCCGATTCCTTTAAATAAACCACTAGATAAAAATTCTACTATTGAATCTTTTTCTTCAGGCATAACACGTTCATATTTTTCAACCTGAAATTGTTCTCCATACTTATCATGTTCTACCAATTCACCATATAGTATGTAAGTATCATCTTCATTTAAATCATGAAAATAACCAGTAAAAGTAATTGTATGATTAACATAAAAATCTAATTCGTTATCATCAGTTTCTTTTACATTAAATAAACCTACTACATAGCCTTTATCAGATTTAAAAATATATCTTTTGAAATTACCCTTTATTGTCACCATGTTATTCATCCCCTATTATATTAAAGAAAAAAACTTAGATTATTCTAAGCTTGATTATTATTTTTTTCTAGTAACAATTTTACTATTTTTTCATATTCTTCATTATTATCTAAGCCTACTAAATATGTTGTGTCATTTTCTTCTATTTCTTTTCTAATACAGAAGTCATTACTATCTTTTAAGTTTGATAAAAAAACATAATTATCAATTTTGTCAACTACAATATAATCATTACCATCTTCTAATTTTACAACACTATTATTTACCATGAGAAATTCCTCCACTATATTCTTCGGCTTCGTTAACCATTTGATCAACATGACTTTCAGCTACATTATTGATAGCGTCGTCATACAATTTATTTGCATCAAATATACCATAATCACCAGTTGCTTTAAGTCTTGCTTTTTCTTCTGATATTTCATTTAGAATTTCTTTAGATTGTGTTAATTTTTCGAATCCAGTTGGCTCAGTTTCTGATTTATAGTTTTGATAATTGTATTCATCAGTTACTTTTTCAAATGGAATATCCTGTTCCTGATGATAAACCGCTGTATTGTAGTCACTTATTGTATTATTTTTTACAGCAGTACTATAGCTAATGCCACCAATTAAAATAGCTCCTGTTACCATTAAAATAGTTTTTTTAGCATGCATTTGAGTCTTTTTACATTTAGTTGTTTTGCCAACATATAGTCTACCATTTATTTTTTGCTTTACCTGTTTTACTGATTTTTCTTTAGCGTTTTGATAATTTCTTTGAGCCATAGAAATAAACGCATCATCTAATCTACCTACTTGATTTAAGTTTTCCATATTTCTCACCTTCTTATTTTCTTAATAACATTATAAAATAATTAGCTAAATAAAACAACTAGCAAGTTATTTCATTTACACAAAATCCTTCACAAAATGGATAATTAACACTATCTATTTTAACTGTTATGAAAGTATTGGAATCGTAATTACCTTTTATTTTTACTAACAAATAATTACTAGTGTGACCATAAGTATATCCATCTACTGTTTTTTCAGTTAAAACCTCAAGTTCTTTATTTATAAATTTCTCCATATATTTAATTTCTAATTTATTAGATAATTCTATTAATTTATGATTTCTTTCTTTTTTTATACTACCATCAATTTGATTAGGAAATGAACTAGCTGGAGTATTTGCTCGCTTTGAATAAGGAAAAGCATGAATCTTACTAAATTTCATTTTGTCAGCAAATAATAAGGTTTCTTGAAAATCATCATCTGTTTCTCCTGGGAAGCCAACAATAATATCTGTTGAAATAGAAATATCTGGTCTTATCTTTCTTATACTATTTATCTTATCTTCATAATATTTTAAATCATATTTTCTATTCATCATTTTTAAAACATGATTGCTTCCTGCTTGTAATGGAATGTGCAAGTGATTACAGATGATATTACTATTTTCTATTATAGATAAAACTTGTGGATTTAACTCAGTTACTTCAATTGATGAAATTCTAAGTCTTTTTAAGCCTTTTATTTCTATTATTTCTTTTAGTAAATCATAAAAAGTATAGTTCAAATCCACACCATAATTACCTGTGTGAATTCCTGTCAACACAATTTCTTTATAGCCATTTTCTATTAGCTCAGTTATTTCTTTCAAGACAATTTCTTTTTTCTTACTGCGACATTTACCTCTAACATAAGGAATAATACAATAGGTACAATAGTTTTCACAACCGTCTTGAATTTTAACAAATGCCCTAGTATGATCCTTGATAGTTTTTATTTCCATATCTTCAAATGTAGTTCCTAAATCATTATACAAATCTTTAATAGGTGTATGGTTTTTATACCATTCTTCAAGGAGTGTTACTATTTTACTTTTATCTTTGTTTCCAAGTAGGATATCTACTCCTTCTATTTCTATATCTTTATTAGCTTCGATAAAACATCCCATCGCTACTACGCAAGCATTAGGATTTTTTCTAATTGCCTGGTTAATTATTTTTCTAGATTTACTATCACTTTGATTGGTAACAGTACAAGTGTTAATGATATAAATATCGCAAATATCATCAAAGGAACTAATTTCATATCCAGCATTTTCTAGTAAACTGGCAACATATTCACTTTCATAGGTATTTACCTTGCATCCTAAAGTGTATATTCCTACTTTCATTTTTTAACCTCACTTCAACTTTGTCATCTCTTCATCAATTATCGAATATAAATAAATATTTGTCTTTTTATTTGTTTTAGTTTCAATATATTCTTTGTAGCCGTTAAGCTGATTAAAATAAGCTTCATCTAAAACATTTTTTAGTTTATAGTCAATAATATCAATATGATCATCATAGACAATCATACAATCAATGATACCTATTGTATCAGATTTACCAATAAATTTAAACTCTTTATAGATTGTAGCACTATTTATATTTTTTAGTAAATCATTATCTAAAAATTTAGTAATCTTATTTTTAAGAAAATCATCCAAGTCAAGTTTATCTAATTGTGGATTTTTAAAATCAATCATTTCTAATATTTCATGAATTTTAGTACCAAAATGCATATTTTTAATATTTTCATTAGTTAATAGTTTGGTACTTTCTTTTGAATATCTATTTTTTTCTTTAGTATTAAATAAAAGATTTATTTGTTCTAATTCAATTTGCTTAGTATTATCTAAGTTTAATATTTCTTTTATGTTCTTAGCTAATATTTTTTTATAATCTAAAGTTAAACCAATTTTATCAAGATTAACATTTTCAATAAAGTGTTCAATTTTATCATAAATACTTTTTAATATTTCTTTAAATGAGCGATATTTTAGTCTAGTATTTTCTTCTAATACATCGTCATCATTTTCAATTTCATTGTTTATACTATCAGTTACAATTATCATTTTTTCTTTGCATCTAGTAAGTGCCACATATAATAGCCTTATTTTTTCACTTATTTCATCATTATAAAATTCTTCTGTGTATAAAGGTTTATAAATAGTATCAATAAATTGATTATTATATTTTGGCAAAATTATGCCATATTTATTACTAAATAACATTTTATCTTTTAGCTCTTTGACATTGAAAGTATTAAACAAACCTGCGTAGTAACAAACATGATATTCAAGTCCTTTTGATTTATGAATTGTCATGATTTTACAACTGTTATCTTCAATAACGTTATTAGTTAATTTTATATCAATGTTATTTTCTATTACTGTATTTAAATAAGTATAAAACATCGGTAGATCATAATCTAATTTCATTAAATCAACTGCTACTTTTTGAATATATTCTAAATCCATTAGTATTAAGTCAACATTACCTACGAGATTACATTTTTCATAAAAATTAAACTCATCTATTAGTTCACGAACTATTGTTAGTAAATCTTTTTGATCAATATCTTTTAAAATTTTATTTATCTTAATGATAATATCACTGTCATAATAATTACCTTTTTTTATGTAGTCAAATAATTCTTGATCACTACTTTCATATAAATAACTTCTTCCTATACTAAGAAGTGCGCATTTAAAATCTTCATCAAAAGTCTTATTTTTAACTTTTATCAATAAATTTAGTAAATTTTTTATCAAGTAAATCTCAATATGATTTAAGATGCTTTCATCTTTCATAATAGTAAGTGGAATCTTCATATATTCAAAAATACGTTTATATAAATCGAATTTAGTACTTCGATCCATGAGAATTACAAAGTCACTGTAGTTAATATTTCTTAGTATTTGTTTATCTTTATCAAAAACTAGATAATTATTTTCTACTTTATTTTTAATATCATTAGCTATAATAAAGGCCTCTATTTCATCTTTAGTGAAGTTATTATTTTTATCATACTGATATTCATAGATAGAGGTTTGGTAGTTTTGATTAGTTGTACCATTAGTAATATAGGTATTATTTCCAAACACCATTTCATGAGACTCTCGGTAATTAGCATTACCTATTTCATCATCCATAATATAATCAAAAATAGTATTTATATCATCTAATACTTCTTTTCTACTTCTAAAGTTTTTATTTAGGTCAATCTTAACACCGTTTTCACCCATTGCGTAAGAATCGTATTTATTTTTAAAAATAATAGGGTTAGCATTTCTAAAACGATAAATTGATTGTTTAATGTCACCTACCATATAGACATTATTATTTTCAATCATACTAATAAAATATTCTTGTAAATCATTTGTATCCTGATATTCATCAATCATAATTTCATAGAAATAGTTTTTTAATTCATTTCTAATTTCTTCGTTTTCTTCTACTATTTTGATTGCTAGTTTATTGATATCGATAAATTCATATACATTATGACTCATTTTATATTTTGTTACTTTATCATCTAATTTTAGTAAAATATCAATCAATATTTTAATATAATCTTTTGTATCTAATATAGTAGTTAATATTTCTTTTTCATCTTTATAAATACATAATTTAGATACTTTATCTATTACTTTATTTATCTCATTTTTTATATTTTTTACTTCATCTTCACTACCTCTTGGTAATGGTGGTAGTTTGATATCTAAATTTGTTAAAATATCATTATAAGTTGTACTTTCTAACAAAGGATTACATACATCAAATAATTTACTACAATAAGTACCATCTAGATATAGGCCTAGTTTTTCGATTAGACAACTTATTTTTTTTATTTCATTTTTTAATAAAGTAGTAAATTCGTTAATATCTTTCTTTATTTTTTCAGCAGCAAAAATGGCATTGATATAGTTATTTAAATAAGCTATTTTGTCATATTTCATGTCTAATTTATTTGATAAATTTAAAATTAGAGTTTTTAGTTCTTTATCATCTTTAACGCAAAATGAGGTAATTAAATTTTCAAATAGTTCATTGTTGGATTCATAATATTCATTAAATACTTCTTCTAAGATTTCTTCTTTTACAATACTAATAACAGAGTTATCAATAATAGATACATCATTAGAAATATTAATAGTATCATGATATTTTTTTACTAATGATAAGGCAAAAGAATCAAAAGTGGTAATATATGCTTTATCTATTCTTTCTACTTGCTCTGCAAAACCAGCTTCTTTTATTTTTTTTCTTATTCTCATCATCATTTCATATGCAGCTGCATTAGTGAATGTTAATATTAATAATCTATCTATGTCTACTCCATCTTTTACAATACGAAGAGCTCTTTCTGATAATACGGCGGTTTTACCACTTCCTGCTCCTGCTGATACTATGATATTAGTACCTTTTTCATATATAGCTTGTTCTTGTTCTTTTGTCCAACTAGGCATCAACATCACCACCTAAAAATTCTAATTTTTTGTCTTCTTTTAAAGATATAATGTTTTCTTCACGTAAAAAACAAATATCTTTATATTTACAGAATTCACATCCAACATTAATCTTTCCTATTCTTTTAGGATTGATATCAAAGTTGGCATTTAAGATTGAATTTGCTGCTTCTTCGATTTTATCTGAAACAATATTATCAAGTTGATTTAATTTTTCTTCACTAAGTACTTTTGAATATTTATAAAAACCAGTATTACCAACTTTCATACTTTTTATCAGACCACTATCTTGATAACTCATATCAAATAAAGATAAGTCATATTCATTAGAAGTTGCATAGCCTACTAGTTTTAATTTTTTAGCTTTTTCTTCTAAATAATCTTTAGCTTTATCATATTTATTATCTTGATTTATTATTTTTTGAAGAAACATTCCTACTATCTTGACATTAGGTAAAATGTTAGTGTGTTTTAATAGATGATAGTATATTGGTAATTGCATACCTATTCCATATATGGTCATATCTATTCTATCAGGTAAAGTACCTGTTTTATAATCTATTATACTAGCATAGGTTTTGTTGTTTTGATTTAAATATAAAATTTTATCTATTATTCCCATCATTGTTACATTAACATTATCTTTATTTTTTACATCCAAATAAAATTTCTTTTCATATAGACTGTTATCAAAATGGGTTAAGTTCATTTGATTTTTAATTACATTTATATCAAATTCTAATTCAGTTTTTAATTTATTTATAAGAAGTATTTCTTTTTTATTAAAGTTGTAGTTAGAAACTTCTTTGTCAAATTCAATTGAAAAATTAAAGGTATCAGTAAAACATATGCTTAACATTTTATGAAATATATTACCTACTGCAGTATAAAAAGTATCTTCAAATTTATCAAGTTTTAAAATATTGGTTAAATAATATCTAAAACCACATCTAAAATAATTATCAAGAGAAGAATATGATAGTAATAACTTATTATTTAGATAATTTAGCAAATCATTTTTATTAATACCTGTAAACTGGTTATTATAAGTTTTATACTTTGATATTGTTTCTTCATCGTATAATTTTTGTATATCCCCATCCACTTTACCATAGCGATAAAAATAATCTAAGCACTTTAATAATTTCATTTTATTAAAAAAAGCACTAGAAGAAAAAGTTATTTTAATCTTTTCAACATTCATTTGTTCTTCTTCAATGATTAAAGATGGATTAAAAGAATTAAAGGTAGACATTTTTTTGTATGAAATAATTAAATTATTAGTACTATATAAAATATCTTTTATTCTTTGTTTTTCTATTTTATTTCTTTCAACACTAGATAGTAATCCTATTTCGTTTCTTAAAGTATCATTTAATATATTTTCACTTTTGTCAATTTTAGGAATATTTTCTTTATTCATTCCTAGTAGGAAATAATAATTTTCACTATTTACTTTAGTAACTGATAATATGTCAATACCAGGGTTAGAATTTAATTCAATTTTGGTATGCTTAAATATTTCTTTTAAAAGTTTATTTCGTTTAGGATAATTTTCTAAAATACCATTATAATTATTTAAAATATTCATAATTTTAGTTTTTATTTCTGATTCTTTTAAATCATCCAAATACTTTACAATATCATTATAGTTGTTGTGGCATAAATAATTATAAATTTCCTTAGCTGTTGGTATGTCCCAAAGACTAATATTTGATGGTAATTTTATTGGTATATTAAACCATTTACTAAGACGATATAAAGGCGAAAGATATTCATCTGTAATATTCATCAAATGAATGTTAGACAGTGAAATATTCTTCTTTGTTAAGTCTATAATTTTTGAAAAAACAAATACTATTTCATCATCTATTGATTCGGCTTCATTTACTGTTAATTTTTTCTTTTCTTCTTCTTTATAAAAAAAAGATATATTATTGAATTCTTTAAATAATTCAATATAAAAATCATCCAATTTTGGATAATCATATACAATTATTTTGACTTGATTTAAATAAGTTTTAAATAATTCATCTTTAATTAATAATTTTTTTATACTAAGCTCATTTTTTAAATCTAATAAAAATTGAAGTTTATGATTCACATATGATTCTTTATTAAGGTAAGGTAAAATATTTAAATATTCAATTATAGTATCATATGATAGATTAAATTTATTAAAACAATACATAATAGTTTTTTCATCATAAGAAAAATAATAATGTTTTATAAATTCATCTAAATCCATTATTTTTATATCATATAATTTGTCTTGTTTTTGAAGTTCTTTCAATACTAAAGTTTGCTCATCTTTAGGACAAATTAATAAGGTTTTATTTGTATCCAAAATTGTACTTATGTTCATGAATATCACCTATATTAATTATACCATAATGGTTAGCAATATTCTTCTACATAAAGAAAAAAATTATAAGAAATTCTTATAATCTTAACCAATAAATTTTCTAATTATATAACTTGTTATTAAAAGACCTGCACTACTTGGTACGAAACTACAAGATGCTACCTTATTTGACTGTATTTTTAGTGGGTGTTCTCTACTATATAAAACGGTGATTTTAGCTTTTATATTATTATCTTTTACATATTTTCTTAGTAGTCTAGCTAAGGGATCATATTCAGTTTTTCTTAAATCTGTAATTTCTAACATACTTGGATCAAGTCTTTTGCCTGTCCCTAAACTACATACAAAGGGAATATTATCTTTTAGACACTTGTCAATAATTGCTTGCTTTGTTTTAATGGCATCACAAGCATCTACTAAGTAATCAATGTCGTATTTATTAAGAATATCTTCAATATTGTCTTTATTTAAATAAATATCTAAAGTATCAACTTGACAGTTTGAATTAATATCTAAGATTCTTTTTTTTAATACATCTACTTTTTTCATACCTATGGTACTATCTAAGGCAACTAATTGACGATTTTTATTGGTAATATCTACCACATCAAAATCGATTAAAACTAAATGACCAATTCCGCATCTAGCAAGAGATTCTACTACATAACCTCCTACTCCACCTATGCCTACTATTACAATGGTTTTAGTAGATAAATTAATTCTTTTTTCTTTACCTATTAATAAATCAAATCTTTCAAACATATACAACATCACCAATAATAAAAAATGTCCAAAAGAACGCTATGTCAGGCGATAAAACCTGCATTATTACAGGTGGGTGTTCATACGCAATTCTTAGGATCCCTAACTAGAGAAAGGTATTCAACACAAATTGCTGATCAAAACTCCCGTATCGTCAAATTTAGTCGGTTTTATATTTGACTCACGTTTCCTTTAGACATTTTTAGTATACCATATTTTATATAAAATTATAACTATTTTTAATTTTTTTACAATTTATATGTCAATTCATCTTCTTTATTGTATCTACAGATAAATCTGTCATTTTAGAAATAAGTGATATTTCTATTTTTTCTTTTAACATATTTTTAGCTATCTCTATATTTCTTTTTTCAATGCCTTGCTCAATACCCTGTTTAATTCCTTTTTCCATTCCTTGCTCTATTCCTTCCTCTAAGCCTGTATCATAACTTGAAGCTATGTCTTGTCTATGGGCTTCTTCTAAATCATAATATCCCAC
>CAKPAQ010000019.1 GCA_934133015.1 uncultured Bacilli bacterium
AAGAAAATTGTCTTTAACAGCTACTGATGCTAAAAATAATGACATAACATATTTATTAAACTTTATTGAATCAAATGAAATATCAAGATTCTATATAGTAAAAGGTACTAAGTTTGATGTCAATAAAAAAGGTGTTTGGCTAGATGAATTTTATGCAAAAGAAAATAACATTAAACTTGGTGATACTATAACTATTAAATAT
The DNA here is from genome assembly GCA_934133015.1 of uncultured Bacilli bacterium. Classification (GTDB taxonomy): domain Bacteria; phylum Bacillota_I; class Bacilli_A; order RF39; family UBA660; genus Alloscybalousia. The sequence continues at coordinate 203 of CAKPAQ010000019.1, forward strand.
GACGATTTAGTATTGAAAGAAGAAGTACTAGGTTTAATCAATGTGCCAGATCATTTATATGACACAAAAGATGAATCAGAATTATATCCAAATCGAAAAGAGTTTGGTTTTGCCTACTTATCAATTAATGAATTGTCAGAAGATTATATAAAAAGTAAAGTTATGAAAGAAATGAGCATAAGTGATGAAAAATACTTAAATAACTTTAATTATAAAGATTACTTAATTTTTAATTATTTAATGGTAGATGTAGACGATACTAATAATATTGAACAAGTAAAAAATGATATAGAGGATAATATTGATAATGCTCTAGCTATCATAAATAGAGAAGATATAGCGTCATATCGTACTTATCAAGGTGAAGTTGACGAAGGAAAAACTTATGTAGGTATTTTCTCAGGATTATTTATTTTTATAGCGTTACTTTCAGTAGTAACAACAATGACTAGGGTAGTAAAAAATGAGCGTACTCAAATTGGTATTTTAAAATCACTAGGATTTACTAATTTTAAAATCTTGATGCATTATATTGGCTATGGTTTTTGGATATCTTTATTTGGAAGTATAGCCGGACTTATATGTGGATATTTCCTTTTAGGTAGTTTCTTTATTGGAATGGAAATGAGTTTCTTTGAAATACCTAATGGTCATCCTGTTATGAATAATAGTAGTTATTTAGTAGCTATTTTAGTAATAGTATTAGTATCAATAGCTACTTACTTCACTGGTAGAAAAATATTAAAAGAAAACCCTGCTGAAACATTACGAAGCAAAGTGCCAAGTTTTAAAAAAGGTAGCTTAGACATTACTAGAAAAGGCTTATTTAAAAAATTATCTTTTTCTACTAAATGGAATTTAAGAGATATTCTAAGAAATAAAACTAGAACTATTTTAGGAATAGTAGGAGTAACTGCTTCAGCTATGCTTATAGTATGTGCCCTAGGAATGTTAGATAGTATGAATCACTTTATTAAACTTCAATTTGAAGATTTATATAATTTTGATTATAAGTTGACTTTAAATACTAACATTACTTCAACAGATTATGATAACTTATTAAAAGAATATGGTAATGCTACTTCTCAAACTTTAGGTATTGAAATCAAAAAAGATGGAGTACGTGAAACAAACAACATCATTGTTACAGATGCCAAAGACAAATTAAGATTCGTTAATGGTAAAGGAGATTTTATAAAAGTAGACTCAGATTCAGGTATATATATAACAAGAAAATTAGCAAGTAATAATAACTATAAAATAGGAGATAACATAACTTGGCATATTTATGGTGATGATACTTACTATACATCTAAAATAGTTGGCTTTAACAAAGATCCTCAAAATCAAAATGTTACTATGACTAGATCTTATTTAGAAAGTTTAGGACTAACTTATAAAGCTGATTCGCTATATACTGATAAAGACTTATCAAAAGTTAAAGAAATCAAAGGTGTAGATCTAATTCAAAATATTAATAATTTAAAAGATTCAATGAATAATATGTTATCTACTATGAAATCAATGATATCAATAATTATAGTAATTGCCTGTTTATTAGGATCAGTTATCATCTATAATCTAGGAATATTATCATATACAGAAAAACAATATCAATTCGCAACTTTAAAAGTACTTGGTTTTGATAATAATAAAATTAGAAAAATATTTGTTAAACAAAATAATTGGATAGCTATTATATCTATTATCTTAGGTTTACCATTAGGTTATTATTTAACAGAATTCTTATTCCAAGAAGCAATTGAAGCAAGTTATGATTTTAATGCCTATATAAGACCAATCACCTATTTAATTTCCGCTATTGGTACTTATCTTGTATCTTCAGTTGTATCAAGAATATTATCTAGAAAAGTAAAAAATATTGATATGGTTTCAAGTTTAAAGGGAAATGAATAAAATAGTGTTATAATAATATCATATAAGGAGATAATATTATGAGTGAAATAAGAGAACCTATAAAAAAAACATCTATAGCTAAGAAAGAAAAAATAATAAAAAAAGGTTTTGAATTAATGTGTCAAAAAGGCTATCACAATGTTTCAACTGTAGATATAGCTAAATATGCCGGAGTCTCTACAGGAATAATATATCAATATTTTCAAGATAAAAGGGATATATTTATTGACGGTACTAAAGATTATGCCAATAATATTATGTTTCCTATGATTGATATTTTGGAAGATAAGAAAATTGATAAAAATGATATAAAAGGTATTGTTGAGAAAATGATTGATAGTTTTGTCAGAACTCATAATATGAAAAAAGAAGCACATGAAGAGTTAGTAGCTATGAGTTGTTTGGATAAAGATATTGCCAAAATATTTAATGATAGTGAATTATTAATGACTAAGAAAATATCTAATTTACTAATATATAATGGTTTTAACAAAGAAAATATTGAAGAAAAAGTTCATATTATAATAGGAATAATTGATAATTATTGTCATGAAGTTGTATATCATAAACATGATGATATTGATTATGCTAAAACCAAAGACATAATATTAGACATAATAATAAATATTTTAAAATGAGGAGAAATCCTCTTTTATTTTGACAGAATTCTTGATTAAAACTACCTAAAATAATCATATAGTTTTCACATAACTAACACACTAAAGTTATAAATTATTAATCGTGAAAGGAAAGAAAAATATGAAAATAAATTTAAAAAACACAAGTATGATTATTTTAATAATTGTGTTATTAGGAACTATGTTTTTGACAATGAATTATATCAAAGATAATAGTGCAAACAATAATTTGCAACCAACACCAAACGCGATGAATGATAATAGTAATGAACCACCTGCTAAACCAGATGATAATATGAAGCAGGAACAACCTAATAATTCTACTGATTCAAAAAGTAGTAATACACCACCAGAAATGCCAAATAATAATGATAGTAATAATGATAGTAATGAACCACCTGAGATGCCTGGTAATATGACAACTACTAATATGCCAAGCAATTCATCAACTATAGAAACAAAATATTATGTAGTATTAGGAATTGAAGGACTATTAGTTTCAATTTTGATTGTTTATTTAATAATGTCAGGCTTTAATAAAAAGAGCTTCAAAGAAACTTTTAGTAGTAACGACAAAATCTTGATATATGTTTTATCATTAATTATCTTAACAGCTGTTGTTACTTATGGTTCTGGTGAAATAACTAAAAACTATTTCTTAGATAATAGTAATAATAATAATCAAATGTCACCAGATGGAATGAATCAAAATAATAGTTCAGTAAGTTACAAAGCTACTAAAGAAATAACTACTGATGATGATATTGCTGATACTGAATATGAATCAAGTACTGCCGATGAAAATGCTGTTTTAGTAACAGGAGATGTTAAAGTAAATATAAGTAACTCAACAATCACCAAAACAGGTGATTCAAATGGAGGAGATAGTACTAGTTTTTATGGTAATAACTCAGCCGTTTTAGCTAAGGATAAGGCAACTCTTACTTTAGATAATTTAACTATCACAACCAATGCTGATGGGGCAAATGGAGTATTCAGTTATGGTGGAAGTGCTACAACTAATAATTCCGAAAGTGATGGAACAACTGTAAATATTAGTAACTCTAAAATAACAACTACTGGTGATAATGCTGGAGGTATTATGACTACTGGTGGTGGTATAATGAATGCTAATAATTTAACTATAAATACCTCAGGAACTTCCAGTGCTGCAATCAGAACAGATCGTGGTGGAGGTGAAGTAACAGTAGATGGTGGAACTTATACTACAAAAGGTCAAGGTTCTCCTACTATCTATTCAACAGCTAATGTTTCAGTAAAAAATGCAATCCTAGCTGCTACAGCATCTGAAGAAATAGTAATTGAAGGTAAGAACTCTGTAACTATTGATAACTGTGATTTAACAGATACTAATAATAAATTAAATGGTAATTCCACTACCTATAAAAACATCTTTTTATACCAATCAATGAGTGGAGATGCCGCAACTGGTAATGCTACTTTTACCGCAACTAATAGTAATATAATTACTAATAAAGGAGATACTCTATATGTAACTAATACTACCGCCACTATTAACTTAACAAATAATAAAATAACCAATAATGATACTACTGGTAACTTCTTAAGAATTCAAAAAGACTCATGGGGTAATACTGGAAGTAATGGTGGTGATGTAACCCTAAATTTAACTAATCAGAAAGTAACTGGTAATATAGTAGTAGATTCTATTTCCAAACTAACAATGACTCTAAAAACATCATCTTCATATGAAGGTGCAATAAATTCTGATAATAGTGCTAAAGAAATTAATTTAACTCTAGACAAGTCATCTACAATTAAATTAACTAAAGATAGTTATGTTACATCTTTAGAAAATGAAGATACAGAAAATAGTAATATTGACTTCAATGGTTATAAATTATATGTAAATGGTAAGGCAATTAATTAAATATTACCACTAGTTAACCAAAAAAATGCTATAATATGAATATAGGAGGTCATATGAATAATAAAGTAGTTTTAGTTGGTTGTGGAAATGTTGGAATGGCTTATGCCTATTCACTAATAAATCAAAAAACTTATGTATCAGAATTAGTATTAATAGATTTAAATAAAGAAAAGGCAACAGGAGAAGCTATGGATTTAAATCATTGTACAGAATTTGCCAATTCTAAGATTAAAGTTAGTGTTGGTGATTATCCTGATTGCCATGATGCTAAGATAGTAGTAATTGCCGCAGGAGCTAACCAAGAAATTGGTGAGACAAGAATGGATTTAATAAATAAAAATAGTAAGATATTTAAGTCGATTGTGGAAAGTACTATGGCAAGTGGTTTTAATGGAATCTTTATAGTAGCTACTAATCCACTAGATGTAATGACTTATTTAACATTAAAATATTCTAACTTACCAGCAAATAAAGTAATTGGATCAGGAACAACTCTTGATACTGCTAGATTAAGGTATATATTAAGCCAAAAAGTAGGTGTTTGTGTAAACAACATTGAATCATATGTAATAGGTGAACATGGTGATAGTGAATTTATACCTTGGAGTAATTCAAGTATTGCTCTTAAAAATATAGATGAATTTTTAACTAAAGATGAAATGACTGATATTGAATTAGAAGTAAAAAATTCAGCTTATGAAATAATAAATAAAAAAGGTGCTACTGCTTATGGTATAGGTATTTGTTTAACAAGTATAACTAGTGCTGTATTAGAAGATAAAAACGAAGTCTTAACTGTATCTTCTTATGATAGTGAAAATGGAATCTGTATATCAACTCCAGCTATTGTAAATAAAGATGGTGTAAAAGAAAAATTATTTATTCCCCTTACAGAAAGTGAACAAGAAAAACTAACACTATCAATAAATACCATAAAAGAAGCCATAAATAGCCTATAAAAAGAGAATAGTCTAAATAAAACTATTCTCTTTTCTATTTAAAGTACATGTAATGAAAACCTAATTTTTTATAAATAGTAGATGCCCTAGTTAAATGTAAAACTCTAGCGAATATCAAATTATAAAACTCATCAAATAAAAATATAAAACATAAAGTAAAACTAATTGTAAGAAATATCCTTTTATCAACTACATCAGCTAAATAAAAACATAAAGGAACGATTCCATAAATAAGTAGTAGACCTGATACTCCAAAAAATAAAACACTCCTTAAACAAATATATCCATTAATATTACCAAAATTCAATATTTCAGAATTATAATCCCAACACTTTAATCCATTACCGAAGGTATCAACACCCCATCCAGCAATATATTCTAAAACACCACAAATAATTAGTCCCATAAGAAATACTTTTAATGGTTTATCGCGATATCGATAAGTTAAAAAGTATATCGCAATCGCTCCTGTCGCATAAATATTTATCCAAGGTAAGAAATTACCACCACGCCAATAAAATTGAGTCATACCACTATTAAAAAAATAAAAAATAAATTCGTACACAAACCCAAATACTCCCGCTATTACTATGATTAAACCAAATATCCCAAGCATTGTAACCTTATCAAAAGAATGATTACTATTTATGTAACTTTTATAAAAATTTTTAATACTACTCATATTACCATACCTCTACTATAATATATACATAGTATAACATACCGGTTATAAATATAAAATATTATTTTTCCATCGCTATATTATGATATAATATATAAGAAATATTTTTCTAAAGGTAGTGATTAAATGGATCAAGAAAAAATAGGAAAATTTATTAAAGAATTACGAAAAAAGAATAATTTAACCCAAGCCGAATTAGCTGAAAAATATAATGTAACTTACCAAGCGGTAAGTAAATGGGAAACTGGTAAAAATATGCCAGATATTACTTTAATCAAACAAATGAGTAAAGATTTTAATATTGATATTTCCAACTTTCTAGAAGGTAACATTGTTACTAAGAAAAAAAACTACAAAAATCTTTTAATAATAATACTAGGATTAATAATAATTATTCTAATCACTATAATTGTTTTTATGCCTAAAGAAAAGAGTAATTATAAGTTTAAAATACTATCTACTGAATGTAATGACTTTACTATTTCTGGTAGTGTTTCTTATGATAGTAAAAAATCTTCTATTTATATTTCTAATATAAACTATTGTGGTGGCAATGATAATGAACAATATCATAGTATTGAATGTATTTTATATGAACAACACAATAATATTGATAAAAAGATTGATACTTATAAATATAATAAAAAATCTACAATTACTTTAGAAGATTTTTTAAAAGATGTATCATTTACTATTGATAATTATTCTAGAACCTGTAAAGAGTTTAAAGATAATGAGTTATATTTATTAATTAACGCAACTGATAGTACTAATAAAACAATATCATATAAAATTCCTCTTCAAATGAATGATAATTGTAACAATCAATAAAATTCAACCGCCAGTTGAGTACATTCAACTTCTGTTTTATTGAATAACACTATCTTGTAAGATAAAATTAGATATGTAAGGAGAGAAGTATATGAAAAATAAAAAGCTAATGATTATTGTATCAATTATCTTAATAGTTATAATTATTGGAATAAGTTTATTTTTAGTTTTATCTAAAGATAATTCATCTGATGCAGTTAAGTTTTCAAAGGAGTATGAAACAGTAACCGACAATAATGTTTTTGAGTATAGAACTGATGAAGAAATTATCAAAATATTAAAAAATGGTACTGGTATAGTTTATTTAGGTTTTCCAGAATGTCCATGGTGTCGTGAATATGTTAAATACTTAAATGAAGTAGCTTTAGCTAATGACTATGAAAAAATATATTATAAAAATATCTTAGATGAGCGAAAAAATAATACTGACTTTTATCAAGAATTAATTAAAATATTAGATGAGTATCTTCAATATGATGACGAAGGTAATAAAAGAATTTATGTACCAGCTGTAATAGCGGTAAAAAAAGGAAAGATAGTTGGCTTTGATGATGAAACATCACTAGATACTAAAGGTTATGAAACTCCACAAGATTATTGGCAAAATGAAGATCTAGCTGGACTAAAAGAAAAACTAAGACAAATGATGAGTGATACTATAATTGATAGTTGTACATCAGATTGTAACAAATAGGGCACTTACTTAAGTGCTTTTTCTATTTAAAATTATCCACAAAGTAGTGGAAAACTTATTTTAACATGGTATAATAACTACTATAAATATTAAGGAGATCATTATGGAACTAAATGAAATAAAAAGAAAGTTAGACGATAATCAAAAAGAAATAAATACTTTATGGAGGTCACTTTGACATTGATCAAAAATTAGAAAGTTTAAAGGCTAATGAAACTGAAATGTCATCACCTACTTTTTGGGATGATAAAGATCATGCTGATTTAGTATTGAAAGATATCTCTGAATTAAGAAAGTTAACATCTGATATTAAAAAAATAAGAGAAAGTAATAATAATAATATCGAAATATGTGAACTATTATTAGTTGAAAAAGATGAAGAACTATCTCATAATTTGGAAGAAGAAGTGATAAAAGAGAGCAAAAAACTAGAAGAATTATCAGTATTATTACTTTTAAATGGCCCATATGATAAAAATAATTGTACTTTAGAAGTTCACTCAGGTGCTGGAGGAACAGAAGCTTGTGATTGGGCAGCTATGCTTTATAGAATGTATTTAAGATATTGTGAAAAGCATGGCTTTAAAACAGAAGTTCTTGATTATCAGGAAGGTGAAGAAGTTGGAATAAAGAGTGTAACTATAAAAGTAATAGGGACTAATGCTTATGGTTACTTAAAAGGTGAAAAAGGTGTTCATCGTTTAGTAAGACTTTCTCCGTTTGATGCAGCTAATAAAAGACACACTTCTTTCGCTTCTATTGATATTATTCCAGAATTTGATAATACTATAAATGTTAGTATTAATGAAAAAGATTTAAAAATAGATGTGTATCGTTCAAGCGGTAAAGGTGGTCAAGGTGTTAATACTACTGATTCAGCTGTAAGAATCACCCATTTACCTACCAAAACAGTAGTAACTTGTCAAAATGAAAGAAGTCAAATTCAAAATAAAGAAACAGCTATGAAAATGTTAAAGGCTAAGCTTTATTTAATAGAACAAGAAAAGAAAAATAAGGAACTTAACAATATTAAAGGTGAGTATCAAAATATTGAATTTGGTTCTCAAATAAGAAGTTATGTAATGCATCCATATTCAATGGTAAAGGATCATCGAACTAATGCTGAAACTAGTAATGTAAGTAAAGTTTTAGATGGTGATATTGATATATTTATAGAAAGTTATTTAAGAAATTCATAATCTTAATACTTTCTTCGTAGTAGTAAAAATCTATGAAGTAAAAGGAGAATATTATGAATATACTAGAAAAAATAAAAGAAAAAAAATTAGTAAGCAGATATTCGGTATTAATATTATCGCTATTTATATCAGCTTGCTATTTTAATTTGCTACAATTTCCGACTAAAATAGTAACAGGTGGATCTCAGGGAGTATCGATTATTATAAATTCTTATTTTGGTTTAGATCCATCCATTATTATATTTGTAATATCGTTTTTATTATTATTACTTGGCTTTATCTTTTTAGGTATTGATAAAACAGCAGGTGCTATAGTATCTACTATTATTTATCCTATATTTATAAGACTAACTTCCAATATAGGTGATTATATAGCGATTGATTTAAATGATAAGGTATTATTATCTATTTTTATAGGAGTATTTTCAGGTGTAACAACTGGTATGGTATATAAAGTGGGTTTTAGTAATGGAGGCTTTGCCATTATTAGTGAAATAATTTCTAAATACAAAAAGATTTCTATTTCAACAACTAGCTTTATTATTAATTTAATAATTGTAGTTTTAGGTGGAGCTAGTTTTGGTTGGAATATGGTAATGTATGCAATAATTGTTTTATATATCTATAGTGTTGTTTTAGACAAAGTATTAATTGGGGTATCTAAAAATAAGGCTGTATATATAATTACGGATAAGGATAAGAAAATAAGAGATTATATAATTAAAGATTTAAAAATAGGATTAACTATGCTAGATGTAACTAGTGGTTATCAAAATAAAGAGTCCAAAGCTATCATGACAGTTATACCTAATCGAGATTACTTTAAATTAAAGGAAAATATTGAGAAGATAGATAACAATGTTTTCTTTATAGTTACTGATGCATATCAAGTATATGGTGGAAAATTATAGAATTTTGAAAAATCACAAAATTACCAAAATTTTACAAAATTATCATACGTTAAATTTAGAGATAA